>CALXIG010000030.1 GCA_944388305.1 uncultured Clostridia bacterium | reverse complement strand
ATGAGAAAGGCTGGGAACTTCCCGGTCTTTCGTTTATGTTACGGGTTTTTTCCCGGCTGTCAGAAAGGCGGATTGCATGAGTAAAAGCAGCATTATCCAAACGGTCTGGGATCTGGCGGAGCCGATTGCAGAGGAAATCGGCGTGTCGCTGTGGGATGTCCGGTTTGAAAAGGAGGGGGCAAGCTGG
This sequence comes from uncultured Clostridia bacterium, assembly GCA_944388305.1. Lineage (GTDB taxonomy): Bacteria > Bacillota > Clostridia > Oscillospirales > Ruminococcaceae > Merdivicinus. The sequence continues at coordinate 4,222 of CALXIG010000030.1, read as the reverse complement.
TTTTTGCGCATCCTCATTGACAGAGAGGGCGGCGCGGATATCAACGCCTGCGAGGCTATGAGCCGGGCGATCGACCCGCTGCTCGACGAGGCAGACCCCATCCCGCAGAGCTACTACCTCGAGGTCTGGTCGGCGGGGATGAACCGGTCGCTGGAGCGGGACTTTCACTTCACCCGGAATCTGGGGAAAAAAGTTACCGTCGGGCTCTTTGCCCCGTGGGAGGCGGGCGGCAGCAAGGAACCGGTCTGCATTTTAAAGGAATATCGGGGCAAAACCATCGTAGTGACCGATCCTGCGGGCGCCGACCGCGAGCTCACCCTCTCCGAGTTGCGCTTTGTCCGCCTTTACGACGAAATGCCGTTTTAATCACCGAAAATAAATGGAGGAAACACCATGAACACCAAAGAAATCCGGGCCTTTTTTGATGCGCTTCAGCTCCTGGAGATGGAGAAGGGCATCGACGGGGCCTACCTGATCGAAAAGATTACCAACGCCATCGTCATTGCGGTCAAGCGCGACTATCAGGCAACTGACAACGTCGACGTCGTCATCGACCCCGAGACCGACCGCTTTGACGTCTCGATCACCAAGACCGTTGCGGCGGAGGTGGAAGATCCCGCAACCCAGATCAGCGTGGACGAGGCGCTCAAGTACGACCCCCATCCGCTGGAGGGAATGCAGGTCACCATCCCGCTCGACACCAAACAGTTCGGCCGGATCGCCGCCCAGACCGCCAAACACGTCATCCGGCAGGGCATTCGGGAAGCCGAGCACTCCCAGCTCATCGCCCAGTATCAGAACAAGGTCCACGAGGTGGTCACCGCCACTGTGGAAAAAATCGATCCGGAATCCGGCAACGCCACCATCCGAATCGACAAAAACGAATTTCTCCTCTTTAAAAACGAGCAGCTCCCCAACGACAACCTCCAGCAGGGCGAGCACATCAAGGTCTATGTGGTGGATGTGGTCAACTTCGAACGCCGCTGCTCCTTAAAAATTTCCCGCACCCACAAGGACCTGGTCAAGCGCCTCTTCGAGCGGGAAGTTCCCGAAATTTTTGACGGCGTGGTCGAGATCCGCTCCATCTCCCGTGAGGCCGGCTCCCGCACCAAGATGGCCGTCTGGAGCAATCAGCCCGACGTCGACCCCATCGGCGCCTGCATCGGCCCGAGAGGCAGCCGCATCTCGGCCGTCGTCTCGGAGCTGAAGGGCGAAAAGATCGACATCGTCAAATACAGCGAGGACGACGCGGAGTTCATCACCCAGGCCCTCTCCCCCGCCACCGTGATCGGCGTCGAGATCCTGCCGGGCGAGGAACGAAGCTGCCGCGTCACCGTGCCGGACAACCAGCTTTCTCTCGCCATCGGCAACAAGGGCCAGAATGCCAAGCTTGCTGCCAAGCTGACCGGCTATAAAATTGATATCCGCCCCGAATCCGGCGCGCCCGACCCCGCAAAAAAGGAAGAGCCGCAGGGTGAGGAACCTGCCGCGGAATAATTCCGATTGGGAGAAAGGAGCTTACAAATGCAGGCAAGACGTGTTCCGCTGCGGATGTGTACCGGCTGCGGCGAAATGAAAAGCAAAAAGGAGCTGGTCCGCGTGGTCCGCTCCAAAGAGGGGGAAATCTCCCTCGACCTGACCGGGAAAAAGGCCGGACGCGGCGCGTATGTCTGCCCCTCGCCGGAATGCCTGAAAAAGGCGCGCAAGGCGCGGCGGATCGAACGCTCCTTCCAGTGCAGGATCCCGGATGAAGTCTATGACGCGATGGAGGACGCGCTGCAGCAGTATGCGGCGAATCTCCCCCCAACGGAGCGAAAGGAAGATGCGAAAAATTGAACGTGTTTGATTCCACCCTCTCTCTCTGTATGCGGGCCGGAAAGCTGGCATACGGGTTCGGCACGGTGAAAGCCGCCGTCTCGGGCGGCCGGGCCTTTCTTCTGCTCACCGCCGCCGACCTTTCGCCCAAAACCCGCAAGGAGGTCGACTACCTCAGCGCAAGGTACGGCGTCCCTCATCTCTGTCTGGCCGCCGGGATGGATGGGATCGCCCATATCATCGGCAGAAAAACCGGTGTCATCGGCATTACCGATCAGGGACTTGCAGACAGGCTGATGCTCACCCACAACGAAACGGAGGATACTCTATGCAGATAAAATACCGCTTACATGAAGTGGCAAAGGATCTCAACGTCGACAAAAAGGAGCTGATTGATCTCCTGGAACGCTATTTCGGCGGCGAGCCCCGCAAGCACGCCACCGTCCTCACCGAAGAGGAACTGAACGTCATTTTCGAGCACTACACCCAGAGCCACCAGGTTTCCAGCTTTGACGCCTATTTTGCCTCCCGCGACGCCAGGCCTGCTCCGAAGCAGGCAGATTCCGCAAAGGCGGACGCAAAGACAGACGCCAGGCCGGGCGGAAAAGCAGCCGTCAAGGCGGATGGAAAGCCGGCCGAAAAGGCGGAGGCCCCCAAGCCCGAAACAGCTCGTCCCGAAGCGCCAAAGTCCGAGCCCGCGAAGGCGGCCGCCGCCAGAACCGAAGCCTCCAAACCGGATGCGCCCAAGGCGGAACCTGCGAGGCCGCAGTCCCATGCGGAACAGCCCAAAGCGCCCGCTGCCAGGGCCGATGTGCCCAGAGCTGAGGCTCCCCGCGCGGAACAGCGCGCCGTGCGTCCGGCTGACAACCGTCCCCCCGAGCGCCGCGATACCCGCCGGGATGACAACCGCCGCGACGACCGTCGCAGCCAGCGCCCGGATAACGCCCGCGCCGACGCCCGCCGGGACGACAACCGGCGAAACGACCGCCGCGATACCCGCCCGCAGCAGCCCGCGCGTCCGGCAAAACCCGCCGAGCCCGTCGAGAAAGAGCGGACCGTCCGCCATGTCGACACCCGCACCGTCGAAGTAAACCTCGACAAGTACAACGAGCACTACGAGGAAATTGCCCCCCAGACCGGCGGCCGCAACGACTCCCAGCAGCGCAAGCAGAAGCTCAAACAGAAGTCGCAGACCAAAAACAAGGCCAAATTCTCGAACAAGCGGGAAACCGAGGCCGAAAAGCTCCAGCGGCTCGCCCTGGAACGTGCCCGCAAACAGCAGCTCAAGGTCCTCATTCCCGACGAAATCACCGTCTCCGAACTCGCCTCCCGCTTAAAGGTCACCGTCTCCGACGTCATCAAGAAGCTGATGCTGATGGGCGTCATGGCTTCCCAGAATGAGGTCATCGACTTCGACACCGCCTCCCTCGTCGCGATGGAGTACAACGCCAAGATCGAAAAAGAGGTCATCGTCACCATTGAGGAGAAGCTCATCCACAACGAGGAGGACGCGAGCGAGGACCTCGTCGAAAGAAGCCCGGTCGTGGTCGTCATGGGCCACGTCGACCACGGCAAAACCTCCCTGCTCGACCGCATCCGTCACTCTCACGTCACCGATACCGAGGCGGGCGGCATCACCCAGCACATCGGCGCTTACCGCGTAAAGGTCGGCGACCGCCATATCACCTTCCTCGACACCCCCGGCCATGAGGCGTTTACCGCCATGCGCGCCCGCGGCGCGGCCGTCACCGACATCGCCATCCTGGTGGTCGCGGCCGACGACGGCATCATGCCGCAGACCGTCGAGGCAATTAACCACGCAAAAGCCGCCGGCGTTTCGATCATTGTCGCCATCAACAAGATGGATAAACCGGCCGCCAACCCCGAAAAGGTCATGCAGGAGCTGACCGAGTACGAGCTGGTCCCCGAGGAATGGGGCGGCGACGTCATCTGTGTCCCCGTTTCGGCCGCCACCGGCATGGGCATCGACGATTTGCTGGAAAACATCGTCCTCGTCGCTGAGGTGCAGGACCTCAAGGCGAATCCCAACCGGCTGGCCAAAGGCACCGTCATCGAGGCGCGGCTTGACAGAGGCCGCGGACCGGTCGCGACTCTTCTGGTCCAGAACGGCACCCTCCACACCGGCGACGTGCTGATCGCCGGCACCTCGGTCGGCCGCGTGCGCCAGATGCGCAACGACCGCGGTCAGGTCGTCACCGAAGCAGGTCCCTCCATCCCGGTTGAAATCACCGGCATGACCGAGGTCCCCGCGGCGGGAGATATCTTCAACGCCGTCGAGGACGAGCGCCTCGCCCGCGAACTGGTCGAACAGCGCCGCGCCGAACAGAAGGAAGAGCAGTTCAAGTCCTACCAGAAGGTTACCCTCGAAAACCTCTTCAGCCAGATC
>CALXIG010000029.1 GCA_944388305.1 uncultured Clostridia bacterium | reverse complement strand
CTCTCCATCGCCAGGCGGCTGCGGTTTTGCGCCTCCGCGGGGGCGAGCGTTTCCATGTGGCTGACCAGATGGAGGAGCAGCAGGCCCATCGTAATCTGGTTGACGCGGCGCTGGTCCGGCTGGCGGTTGACGAGCGACCAAATCATGTTTTCGGCCAGATTCAGCACCGGCAGCAGGCCGGCCGCGTGGAAATGCAGGTACTGCCCTTCTCCGCCGCTGCGGCGGAGGGCGCTGACGAGAAACTGATAGATCACGTTGCTTTTGTCGAGCATCTCCTGCGCGGTGTCAAAGAATTCCGGCAGCACCATAAAATTGACCGCGATATCGTTTTCACCGGCGGGGAGAATCTCATGACTTGCAAATTGATTTAAGAAGAGGAGGTCCCCGGCCTCCAGCACAACCGGGTGCCTGCCATCGACGATGTGGGTCAGGCTTCCCTCACACATCAGGATAATTTCGATGTAGTTATGACGATGCTCCGGGAAGTGAACAAAACGGGTGTGAGGGCGCACGTCGATCAACTTTCCCTTTTGCAGCATCCGCTCGCTGTCGATGGTAAAATCCCGCGTTCCGGTGTAAAGGCTGCGGTCCACCTCTTCACCGGCGAGAATTCGCTGCTCTTCCGGCGTAATGGCGCGCAGGTGTTCCATTAAAATCCGGTCCATTTGTCTGCCCCCTTTTCTTTAAGAGTAACAGAAAACCGCACAGCCGTCAAGGGGCTGTGCGGTTTTGGCGAGCGCTGTGCGCGGGCAGTCTGCCTGATTTCAGTCTGTTTTGTCACGAGATTTTTGACAGCAGTTCCGCCTTTTTCCCGTCAAATTCCTCCTGTGTGAGAATGCCTGCTTCCTTCAACTCCGCCAGTTTTCTGAGAGCAGCAAAGACATTCTCCTCACGCCCTGCGGCAGCCTCGTTCTTTTTTCTGCCGAACAGACCGGTGAGATTTTCCGTCAGCTTCTTTCCTTTGGCGACGGCCTTTGCCTTGATATCCACGTCATCCGTGCTCCTGGAAAGGCCGTCCTCGCTGAGGTTTTCAATTTTACTCAGGTCCTGCTGGAAGGCTTCTTCGGTATATCCGAAAACCGAACTGTCCAGCGCCGCCTGCAACTTATTGGCCATCGGCATCATGGAGGCAAAATTCAATCCGCCGGAAACGATGCCGCCGATTACCGGAACCACCTTTGATACACCCTTTGCGACAGAAGATTTGGTAACTTTGAGTCCGATCACCTTGCCGATTTGTTTGACCATTGGATACCAGAAGGTTTTGGTCAGCGCCTTTTGCGGCAGTTTCCTGAGTGTGGTTTTGGCAATCTGTGTGGAGAGGACGCGCACCCCGGAAACCGCTCCGGAGACACCGAACATAACGCCGCAGTAGAGAAGAAGCTGATTCCTGACCTTTTCATCGTCAATTTGCCCTTCCCGCCAAAGGTCGTCAGCACCATACAGGTAGGACAGCTCCTGGGCAAGTCTCAAGGTCATCCCGAAGAATTGCAGAACATCTGCGGGAATCGTAGCTGCCATCGCCAATCCGCCCGGAATTCCTGTTGCAAAAGAGGCCAATGAAGACTGGCTTGTCCTTTTCAAAATCAACCTGCCAGCCAATGCTGCCAGTTTCTCCTGCGGCACCTTCGCCTCAACTGGGCCGAGATCCAGAATATCCTGAATCGGGACAGGCTCACTGGCAAATGTTTCGGACAAGAATTTGTTGCGGTTGACTTTCACGCCGGGAATTTGTACGGCAGAAGTAATGACACTTTCCCAAGGCGAACTCTTTCTCCATGTTTTCTGTCTGACGCTGTTCATTCATGATGGTTTCCCTCTTTCATTTTTGATGAGATGGAATCATCTCTCAAAATATACCTTGCAGATTTCGCGGAATTTTCAGAAAACAAAAACCACATTGTCTAAGCAGACAACGTGGTTTGTTTGGCGGAGTTGGGGAGACTCGAACTCCCGCGCCGGGGATTAGCCGACCTACGCCCTTAGCAGGGGCGCCTCGTCACCAACTTGAGTACAACTCCATGGAAACGACCTGTCAAGGTTATAAAAGGTGTGGCGGAGAGAGTGGGATTCGAACCCACGGTCCCTCTCGGGATCACTGGTTTTCAAGACCAGCTCCTTAAACCGCTCGGACATCTCTCCGCGTAATCATCTCACGCGGAACGATTATTATTTTACCACAGATGGGAGCCTTTGTCAATAGTTTTTTTCGTTTTTTTCAAATTTTTTCCGTCCCCTCCCGGAAAAAAGAACCGCGAGGGGACGGAGGCAAGGAAAACTTGGGTTAGATTTCAGGAATTTCCACTTTAATTTCGTGACCAACTCTGGCAGATTCGGCAATGCCGGAGAGGATCGCCTGATTGTAGAGGATCTGGCTGGTCGGGACGGGGGCGGGAGTGCCGTTTTTGGCGGCGTCAAGGAAGGTGCGGATCTTGCGGTCAAAGAGGTTACCGTTGTCTTCGATGATCGGGATCTCAGTCTCCACCTGTGCGCCCGCGACCTCATGGTAAATCTTCATCGGGCCGCCGACAGAGCCGTTCCAGCACTCGGTGGAGGGGATGCGCAGGCCGCCTTTGGTGCCGAGGATGATGGTGTCACCGGGAGTGTCCATATTCATCGCCCAGGCAATGCGGAAGTCCAGAATGATGTCGCCTTCCAGACGGACAAAGGCCGCAGCGAAGTCATCGACACCGAAAACATCCGCATATTCGGGATGGGTAGGATAGTAGCTGGGCATCTTGCCGAAGAAATCAGACTTATAACCGGTGACGGTCAGGGGCTTCGGATAACCGATTGCGTTGAGGACCATGTCGAGGGAGTAGCAGCCGATATCGGCGAGAGCGCCGAGCCCGGCAGTATCCTCCTGGATGAAGGTGGTGCCGAAGGGGGTGGGAATGCCGCGGCGGCGTCCGCCGCCGGTCTGAATGTAGTAGATCTTGCCGAGTTCGCCGGATTCGACAATCTTCTTGATCATCTTCATGTTGGCGTCAAAGCGGGGTTGGAAGCCAATGGAAAGGACCTTGCCGCTGGCTTTTTCAGCGCGGACGAGGTCAATGGCTTCGTCCATCGTGACGCACATCGGCTTTTCGAGAAGAACATTCACGCCTTTTTCCAGCGCATATTTGGCGCAGGGGACATGCTGGCGGTTGTAGGTGCAGACGCTGACTGCGTCGAGCTGCTCATTGTCGAGCATTTCCTTGTGGCTCGGGTAGCAGCGCACACCTTCCACGCCGTAGCGTTTGAAGAAGGCTTCCGCCTTGCCGGGAATGAGGTCCGCGCCAGCGACAATTTCGACATCGGGCATCCGCTTGTAGCTTTCGATATGGGCCTCGGCGATCCAGCCGGTGCCGATAATGCCGACCCGCAGCTTTTTGCTGGCATCCACGACGGGTTCTTCTTCCTGATTGGTTTTGAACTTGTTGAGAATATCCTGTTCTTTCTCAGCCATGTCAATCTCTCCTTTGATAAAATCTGGGAAAAACAAGGGTCACACGCCCAGTGTTTTCAGGTAGTCGCGGCTCATCTGCGCGCACTCCATCGGGGATTTGCCCATGGAAGGACGGTCCTGCTCCACGATGACCCAGGAAGCGCCCGCGTCTTCCGACGCCTTGAGGATAGCGGGGAAATCCTGCATCCCGTAGCCCACCGGGCGGAATTCAAAGACATCCTGACCTCCGGCCTTCTGGCTGTCGCCGATCAGTTCATAGAAAGGCTGTCCACCCTTATTGTCCCGATTGCTGAGATAAAAGTCTTTCAGGTGGACGATAGGGGCGCGCCCGGTGTACTTCCGGACATAGGCGGAAGGATTCTCCCCTGCCACATTCACCCAGCAGGTGTCGACCTCGGTCTGAAGGAGGTCCGCAGGAATGGTACGGTAGAGATAATCCAGCACATATTCCTCGCCGATTTTCTCGAACTCAAAATCGTGGTTGTGATAGAGCATAACGATGCCGTTTTTCTTTGCCGCCTCGCAGACGGTGCGGATATTCTGTATGGTCTTTTCAAAGTCGCAGTTCCCCGCCCGCATTTCCTCCGGCAGATAGGGTACCGCAGCGTAAGGGCAGCCAATCTGCGCATATCCGGCCAGGACACCTTCCGGGTCAGCCAGCATTTCCACCAGCGGGATGTGGGCGGAAATGGGAGTCAAACCGGCCTCCTGAACCATTCTCCGCACTTCCTCATAGGAGTGACCGTACAGTCCGGCAAACTCCACGCCGTCGTAGCCCAGCTCCTTGATTTTCCGGAGCGTTCCTTCCAGGTCCTTCTCTGCGTCTTCCCGCACCGAATAAACCTGAAGACCAACCTTCAAACTCATCAGAATGCCTCCAATCAGAAAATGTAATCGTTTTCTTCTTTATTATATCGAAGAATCGAAATGGCGTCAATTTGCAACTCTTCCAGAAAACAGCGTTTTTTATTGTGAAATAACACGAAATTCTGATGGACGGTGCCGGATTTTTCACATTACCGATGATTCGGCAGGAAAGCGCCCATTTGAAGCAGGCGGTCCTGAAGCTCCGAAACGCAGATTTTGCGAAGATTCTGCGCCTTTTCGACTGCCAGCGCCGCCGCGGTTCCGGCGGCCTGCCCGGTGATATAGCAGCAAGGCATAACCCGAATGGAGGACTGCATTTTCTTATCTGTCGAGATACAGCGGCCGGCAACCAGGACATTGTCCAGCTCCCGCGGCAGCAGCGCCCGGTACGGAATGCCGTAATTCTCCCCTTTTTTGTACCGCATACTGGTGTGCTCCCGGTTAAAAGCCTCATAAGCCTCTTTTGTGGGCGCCGCGATATGGTCGTCGATGGGGTAGGAAAAGCGGCCGATCTCGTCATCAAAACTGGCGCGCCGGTTAAAGTCGCCGATGGTCATCACATAGTCGCCCTGGATGCGGCGGGATTCCCGCACGCCCAGTGTCGAGCCGGTGAGGACGGGATATGCCCCGGCAAAACCGCCCTTGACATACTCGCGGTAGTACTTCCAGTATTCGAGCAGGATCTTGCGCCCGTCGATCATACCGCGAGTCAGATCCGCCTCATTGGTGCCGTCCACGTCAAAGGCGTGGCCGATATTTCCACCACCGGTGTGCGCGCCGGTTTTAAAAATACCGGGAAGGTGGCGGTCCTCCTGGGTGAAAACATGGTCCAGAAAAGCGCGCTCCAGCTCGGCGGCCTGATTTTTCCGCTCGGACCAGTCGATGTTGACCCACATCGAGCAGAGGGTGGAGGGCATGACGTGGCCGTTCTGATCCCCTTTTTCCCAGGGAGCGCCCGCCCAGGCGCAGAGGTCGCCGTCGCCGGTGCCGTCGATAAAAATTCCGGCTGAAATCGCATACATGCCGCTCTTGGCGGCGACGACGATCTGCTCGACGTGACCGTCCCTGGCGATGACGTCCACCATTGTGGTGAAGAAGAGAAAGTCGATTTTTTCCGCTGTCACCAGATCGTCGTAGATCCGTTTGAGGTGCTCCGCCTGAACGCCGATGGTCGTGCCGACAACTCCGTCCGGATTTTCGGTGACACAGCGGTCATAGATTTCCCGTCCGATGCCTCCGGCGAGGAAATTTACCCCATCGGTAAAGGGCATAAAGGCCGGAACCAGCGACACTGTTCCCTCTCCGCCGAAACAGCCCTGGGATTCGATGAGAAAAACCCGCGCGCCGTGACGGGCTGCCGCGACTGCCGCTGCCACTCCGCTGGGGCCGCCGCCCACGACGCAGACATCGGTTTCATAGCGCACTGTCAGTTCTTTTTTGTAACAAATCATGGAAAATCCTCCTTTGTTTCGGTTATTTTTCTTTCAGTTTGATTATACTTCCCTCACTTCCATGCTGTCAAGGAAAAACTAGCACAAAATTGACTAAAAACTGGAATTTCGAATATTATGTCAAAAAAGTTTTAGTCCGGAACATCCAAACGGACATTCCGGACCTTCAGGATTCTTCGTATGAGACCGCCTGTGCAGCCACGCCGCGGCTGTCGCGGTATTTTTTGGGGGAAATCCCCACCATTTTTTTAAACACACGGGTGAAATAGCTCTGATCCTCAAATCCACACAAATTTGCAATATCGATGAGGCTGACCTCCTTGTCCAGAAGAAGTACTTTGCTCTTCTCGATCCGCACCCGGTTGATGTAGTTTGTCAGGCTTTCACCGATCTCTTCCTTAAAAATACTGCTCAGATATGCCTTGCTCAGGAAGGCGTTGCGGGCAATTTCATCCAGAGAAAGTTTTTTGTCGTAATTTGCGCGCACATACTCCATGGTCTTGTAGACCGCATCAATGTGCTTGATCCGCGAAAAATCGAAGGTATAGTCGATAAAGCGGTGCATGATGCCGGTCAGCCAGACGCTCAGCTCTTCAATGGAGGTGAACTGCTCGATCTTCTGGATGTATTCATTATTAAAGCCGAATATCTCCTGCACGTCCGCGCCTGCGTCGATGCTCGCGCGGGAAATGAGGACGACCAGCTCCATTACGCGCGCCTTGATCTCATCGAGGTTGAAATTGCTCAGAAAGAAGATCTCTCCAAGCAGTTCGTTTAAAAGCTCCCGCGACCCGGCCTTGTCCCGGCTGCGGATCAACGCCTGCAATTTTTTTTCGGATTCGATGGGGTACGGCATTTCTCCATCGTGGGAGACATACCGCTCTTTGACGTCGTAAATGGCGTTGAGCAGCCGCTCCTGCTCGTAGACAAACTTTCCGGCCTTGCTGTGCGGAATTCCACTGACGGCAGCGGTGACGGCGGCCAGCACCTCCGCAAGGTCGGTCACCCGGCGGGTGGTCATCTCCGGCAGCTCCGCGAGCTGCGGTGCCATCTCCCCGCAGGGAAGCTCCTGGAGGGTGTCCTGCATGTTTCCCATGATAATCGGGCCGGCGACCAGTCCGCCCGCCAAATTGCCCGTCTCATCCGAAACAGAGGATGCTACAAATACCAGCCCCAGCGGGCAGTAGTAGATATATTTTCCATTCCAGCGGTATGCCTCGGAACAGCCGTAACAGTGGGTGTACAGGCGCATCTGGTTGTACTGAGAGCATCTCTGGCAAAAAGTGCCGCATTCGCCGGACTGATCCAGAAAGGTGTGCAGCGCCATGTCAATGACCGAGCACTCCACACCGCACAGTCCCGAGATGTGGCGGCTGAATTTCAAACAGCGGTCCTGCAGCGATTTTTCCACCTGGAAGCCTCCTTCGTTGCAGATAAACTAATCGTATTATATCACACCTCTCATCTGTTTTCAATGAATTTTTGAAATCCGGAGCACATAATGTCTCTACAGCGAGAACATCATTGCTTCCATATACTGATCGCTGAAATAGGGGTTGGAGGATAGCTCCACAGTCTCCATCCGGTCCGCGATCTGCTCCGATTCCGGGGCAAAGGCCCGGCGTTTGAGCATCATCACCGCGCCCTCGAGGGCGGCGTTGCCGACGACCTCCGCTTTCTCCGCCAGTTCCGGCGGAAACAGGCCGATTGCCGCCGCATTCGCCACGTCGATATGGCTTCCAAATCCGCCCGCGATGACAAAGCGGTCCACTCTGTCCGGTGTCAATCCCGCCTCATGCAGCAGGGTGCAGATACCCGCGCAGATGGCGGCCTTCGCAAGCTGCACCGCCCGGATATCCTTCTGGGTGAAAAGCGTCCTTTCGCCAAATCGGAAGGCAGGCATTCCCCCGGCTTCCGTCAGGCAATCGGTGTAGGCGTGATCTTCCTCCAGCAGCAGGCCGGTCTCCTCGACCGCACCGATTTTCAGAAGAACTGCCATTGCATCGATGACGCCGGAACCGCAAATGCCCGTATCGGGCAGGCCGCCGACAGTTTCCGGTTTTATCACGCCGTTTTCCAGCCGGATGCGCCGGATGGCCCCGCCAAAGGCGGGCATTCCCATGTAGATGCCCGCGCCTTCCAGCGCCGGGCCGGCTGCTGTCGAACTGCAATACATCTTTCCGTTGTGCGTGAGAACAATTTCGCCGTTGGTGCCGACGTCGATGAGAAGCGCTGTCTCCTGCCGTTCCGCAATGCCGCTCGCCAGCACCGCCGTGGTGATATCCCCGCCTACAAAGGCGGAATTACAGCGGGTCAGGTAGCAGGCGGCATTCGGTGCAGCCGCAAAGCGGAGCGGAAATTCCCGCCCGAAACGCTCGTCGGCTTCAAATGGCGCGTGGGAGAGGCAGCTGACATTCCGTCCGGTCAGGAGATAGAGCATGGTGGTGTTGCCGGTCAGGATGACGCGGCCGATCTGTCCGCCATCCAGGCCCGATTTTTCCGAAAGCTCCCGCAGCAGTCTTTCGATGCACCCGCGGATAGCCTCCGCCAGCGCCGGACCCTCCCCCGCGAGGGAGCGCTCAATCCGGGAAATGACGTCTGCGCCGAACGCTTCCTGCGGATTTTGAGCGCAGGAAGAGGCGAGCTCCTCCCCGCCTGCAAGGTCGATCAGAGAGGCTGCGACCGTCGTGGTGCCGATGTCAATGGCGGCGCCGTAACCCTGCTGCGCATCCCGTTCATACTGCCGCGAGACCGCTTCAGTCTGGATAACAGAAATGCCGCTTTTTTCCGTCAGAGTGACCTCCGCGTCCCCTTCCGCAACCGTCTGACAGGCGAGCCGCACACCCGCCGCGAACTCCTCCGCAGTGAGCAGCCGCCGTTCTTCGGCTGTGGGGGCGGACAAGGCGCCGCGCGCCGTCACCCGGCATTTTCCGCACCGTCCGCTGCCCGCGCAGGGCAGGTCGAGCGGATGCCCGTGCAGGGCGAGGAGATCCGCCAGCCCCGCCGGTTTCGAAAATTCCAGAAAGCAGGTCTCATGTCCGCTGTGTACCGTCAGTTTCATCTGGAACCCTCCGCTTCCGCCTCAAAAAAGAGACACATGCCGAAATAGGTCACAGTATTGACCC
>CALXIG010000028.1 GCA_944388305.1 uncultured Clostridia bacterium | reverse complement strand
CAGAAGAATTCATGCAGCGGGTGGGTGGTTTCCGGCATTTCGGCGGCGAGGGCCGCCAGATCCTCCCGGACGGAGGGCCACCGGGCCGCCGCCACGCAGAGGGGGAGGACCCGCTGCGGGCCGACGGTGATCCCGTCCGGCGTCTCGCCGGGCTTTGCGAGCCGTACCCAGCTGTCGCCGCCCAGCCCGGCAGTGTGGATGTAGACCGAGTCGACGAAGGTGTCCCACCGGCCGATGGCGACGCCGCCGTCCCCCCGGACCGGGACGCCGTCCCGGACCAGCGCGATGTCGGTTGTGGTGCCGCCCATGTCGGCGACGACGCAGTTTTTCTGCCCCGAGAGAATCATGCCGCCCATCACGCTGGCCGCCGGACCGCAGAGAATGGTTTCGACCGGGCGTTCGAGGGCGAACTCCTCCGACATGAGGGTCCCGTCGCTGCGGACGATGACGATGGGGGCGTTTATTCCGCGCGCCTCCATGTTGCGGTGAATTGCCGCGAGAAACTCGGTGATGACCGGGATCAGGCGGGCGTTCAGCAGGGTGCTCGCGCCGCGCTTGATGTAGTTTAAGCTCCAGAACAGCTCGTGCCCGCAGACGGTGAAGAGGCCGAAGTGTTCGAGCAGCAGCTTTTTCGCCGTCTGTTCCAGGGAGGGGTTGCGGATCCCCTGGAAGGAGACGACGGCGAGGGAGTCCGCCCCCTCTAGGAAAGGCGGGATCTCCGCAAGAAAGCGGTCCCAGTCCGGCTCCCGGGTGACGGTGCCGTCAAAGCTGACGGCGGCGTCGAGAAAGAAGATTTCCTTTACGGGAGGAAGGCCGTACTTCGGTCCGTTCTGGGCGACCGCGTCCTCCTCCGCGCCGATGAGGATGAGCTTGGCGCGTCCGCCCTTGTCCTCGACGCAGGCGTTGGTCGCCAGAGTGGTGGAGAGGGCGAGCGATTCAACCTGCGGCAGCAGATTTGCCGGCAGGCGGTCCATGACGGCGCCGATGCCGCGGGAGAGGTCGTCCCGGGTAGTCTGCGCCTTGCCCGAGGCGACGACAGCGCCGGTTCCGGCGTCGAGCAGGACGGCGTCGGTGTAGGTGCCGCCGGTGTCGATTCCCAACACGAGTTTCATACGGTATCCTCCTAACAGTCGAACAGACAGAGTCAGCAATTCAGCCGGAAAGCGCCGCGGCGCCTCTCCGGCTTTTCTATTATACTCCCGCGCTTCAGGGCGGCGCTATCACAAAATTTCAATTTTTTTGAGGATTTTTGGGAGATTGCGGCGGCGTGTCAAAACCGCAAAAAATGTCTGATTTTTTTGCGGAATTGTCTTGGAATTTTGGGCGAGGCGTGCTATAATGACAGTAAAATCAGACATACAGGAGGTTTTTTTATGGAACATACATGGGCCCTGATCGGCTTTGGCGGCATGGGCGGTTACCACTATCAGAAGATCCGGGAGTGCCTGCCCGAGATCCGCACCAAGGGCGCTTACGATATCCGCCCCGAGGCGCGTAAAGCGGCCGAAGAGAAGGGACTTTACGCCTATTCCACCCTGGAAGAACTGCTGGCGGATAAAGAGGTCGACCTTGTCACCATCGCGGTGCCCAACAACTTCCACAAGGATCTCTCCATTCAGTGCCTGCGTGCCGGAAAAAACGTGGTCTGCGAAAAACCGGTCACCCTGAATGCAGCTGAACTGGAAGAGATTATCGCGGTGTCGAGGGAAACCGGCAGGCTTTTTTCCATCCACCAGAACCGCCGCTGGGACAAGGACTACTGCATCATAAAGGAGATCGTCAAAAGCGGCGTCATCGGCGCGCCCTATTTCATCGAGAGCCGGGTGCAGGGTTCCCGCGGCGCGATGTATGGCTGGCGCAACCACAAGGTCAATGGCGGCGGGATGCTGCTCGACTGGGGCGTCCACCTTATCGACCAGATGATGGATATGATTGATTCCCCCGTGACCTCGGTCTGCGCCCATTTGCAGAAGGTGTTCGGCAGCGATGTGGACGACAACATCAAGGTCTTCCTGCGGTTTGAAAACGGCATTTCCGCCACCTGCGAAATGTCGACCAACTGCTTTGTCAACCTTCCGCGCTGGCACATGTCCTGCACCGACGGCACCGCTGTCATCGAGGATTGGAGCTGCAAGGGCAAAATGGTGCAGCTCAACACCGACGCGGAAATGGCCTGGGACGACGAAATCGTCTACACCGAGGCCGGTCCGACCCGCACCATGGCGCCCCGGCCCAAGACCTCTCTCCGGGAGATGCCGCTGCCCGAGGTCAACCCCGACTGGAGCGACTACTATCAAAATATCCTCGCCGTTCTGGACAGCGGCGCGGAGCTCATCGTCAAGCCCGAGCAGGCACTGCGCGTGATGAAGGTCATCGACCTGCTCTTTAAATCGGAAGAGGAAGGCACCGGTTTTGCCTGCCATATCTGACCAATCTCAAAGGAGGGTTTTCCATGTCTGAAAAGAAGGTACTGATTTTTGAAGGCGGATGGGACGGCCATGAGCCCAAACTCACCAGCAGGAGATTTGCCCGGCTGATGGAGAAGCACGGCTACACCGTCGAGATCACCGACACCCAGGAGCCGCTCGGCGACCTCGACAAGCTGATGGGACTCGACCTCATCGTCGCCTGCTGGACGATGGGCGAGATCAAGCGCGAATACTCCCAGAACGTTGCCAAAGCGGTCGGCGCGGGCGTCGGGCTCGCGGGCTGCCACGGCGGCATGTGCGACGCTTTCCGCAACGACACCGAGTGGCAGTTCATGACCGGCGGCCAGTGGGTCTCCCACCCGGGCGGCGACGGCATCGAGTACATGGTCAACATCCGCCACGGCTCCAGCCCCATCGTCGAGGGCCTGGAGGACTTCCCGGTCTGCAGCGAGCATTACTACCTCCACATCGACCC
>CALXIG010000027.1 GCA_944388305.1 uncultured Clostridia bacterium | reverse complement strand
ATGTGCCTGGAGGGCTTGATCGTCGGAATTCAGGTGCTTCGCCTGGAGTTTTATGAGATTTTCAGCCGCTTCTACACCGGGGATGGCAAGCCCTATGAGCCCGCCGCCATCTCTTATAAACCGGAATGCTGAATCAAACCATTTTATTGGAGGTATTATTTATGAAAACCGTACTGCTCTTTACTCTTCCTCTGCTCGCCATGCTTCTCATCGCCGCTCCGCTGTTCCCCCTGTTCAAGGGCGCCGTCAGTGGGAAAAAGGTCAAACGCAACATGATTCTCAATCTCTCCGCTTTCTTTGGCGTCTGCCTGCTGGCGGTTCTCCTGCCGGTTGGCGGCCTGGTTTCGGCTGCTGATACCGCTGCCGTCGCTTCCAGCAGCGCGGGCCTCGGCTACATCGCCGCTGCGCTTGTAACCGGTCTTGCCTGTGTCGGCGCCGGTATCGCCGTTGCAGCCGGTGCCCCCGCCGCAATCGGCGCAGTCAGCGAGGATCCCAAGGTCTTCGCGAAGGCCCTGATTTTCGTCGTTCTCGGTGAAGGTATCGCGATCTACGGCCTGCTGATCTCCATCCTGATTCTCAACCAGCTTTAATCTGTCAGACAGCCGATCCGCGGCAAAGGAGGAACCGGTATGCGGATGTTTGTAATCAGTGACAATAACGACACCTGCGTCGGGATGCGGCTCGCCGGTATCGAGGGAGTTGTCGTGCACGAATATGAGGAGGTAAAGCGGGAGCTTTCCCGCCTGATCGATGAGGACGATATCGGGATCATTCTGATGACCCGCAAACTCATTTCGATCTCCCGGGACCTGGTCTATGACATTAAGCTCAACCGCCAGCGTCCCCTGATCGTCGAGATTCCCGACCGTCACGGCGATTCGTCTATCGGTGATTCCATTACCAACTATATCCAGGAAGCGGTCGGCATCAAAATCTGACCCATTTCCCGCATTTTGATAGCAAGGAGGGCTTTTAAATGCCCAATGATAATGAAAAACTGGCCCGCTTCCAGAAAGCGGTCTTTTCGGAAACGGAAAGCAAAGCGGCAGAAATTCTGTCGGAAGTGGACAGCTACAAGCAGGAAAAGCTGGGCGATGTACAGGAGGCTGAACTGCAGCGCGCTTATGACCTCATCCAGCGTCAGGCCGCTGATATCCGTTCCGGCTTTTCCCGCGAAATAACCCGCGAAAAGCTGAATGCGCGCCAGCGGGTTCTGCTGCGCCGCAAGGAATTAACCGAGCAGCTTTTTGAGAAAGCAGCTGACAAGCTTCTGAACTTTACAAAAACAGACGCCTATCAGGCGTACCTTTCCGGCCTGCTGAAGGCGCAGGGAAACTTGGACGGCGTGAAGATCCTCGCACGTGCGAAGGACCTGGAAATTCTGCGCGGCATGGGCGTTTCCGCCGAAGCCTCCACGCAGATCCGGCTGGGCGGGCTGATTTTTGTCGATGAGGCCGGCCACCGCTATGACGACCAGACGCTGGACAGCCGGCTGAAGGATGCGGAGGAACGCTTCTACACCTCCGGAAAGGGTGATTTCAGTCAGATGGAAGGAGTGGGGACGCTTGCCTAACACCGTATTCTCGATTAACGGCCCGGTTGTCAAGGTCCGGAACACCCGTGATTTTTCGATGATGGAAATGGTTTTCGTCGGCCATAAGCGGCTGATCGGCGAGGTCATCGGCATCACCGATCAGGCAACTACGATCCAGGTCTATGAGTCTACCACTGAACTGAAGCCGGGCGAGCCGGTGGAGGGTTCCGGTGCGCCTCTCTCCGTCACGCTGGGTCCCGGCCTGCTGACCAACATTTACGACGGCATCGAGCGCCCGCTGCTCGATATCGCCGCGCGTTCCGGCGCTTTTATCGGAGAGGGCGTCAGCGTCTCGCCGGTAGATCTTTCTAAAAAATATGAAGTGACCCTCACTGTCCATCCCGGCGACCGGGTGGAAGAGGGAGCGGTCTATGCCACCTGCCCCGAAACGCCCGCCATTGTGCACAAGTGTATGCTTGCACCCGGCCTTTCCGGGGAGATCATTTCGGCAGAGCCGGACGGGGAATACACGGTGAACGATGTTGTCGCCTGCCTGCGGACGGATGATGGGCGGGAAGTTCCGCTCACCCTTCTTCAGAAATGGCCGATTCGGACCCCGCGCCCCGTATCCAGACGGCTGCCCATCGAACGCCCCCTCATCACCGGCCAGCGTGTGATCGACACCCTGGTGCCGATCGCCAAAGGCGGCACCGCCGCCATCCCCGGCGGATTCGGCACCGGCAAAACCATGACCCAGCACCAGCTCGCCAAATGGTGTGACGCCGACATCATCGTCTATATCGGCTGCGGGGAGCGCGGCAACGAGATGACCCAGGTTCTGGAGGAATTCCGGGAGCTGATCGACCCGAAGTCCGGCCGCGCAATGACCGACCGCACCATTCTCATCGCCAATACCTCCAACATGCCGGTCGCCGCCCGTGAAGCCTCCATCTACACCGGCATCACTCTGGCGGAATATTACCGCGACATGGGGTATCATGTCGCCATCATGGCGGACTCCACCTCGCGCTGGGCTGAGGCGCTGCGCGAAATTTCCGGCCGCCTGGAGGAGATGCCCGCCGAGGAGGGCTTCCCGGCATATCTGCCTTCCCGCCTGGCAGAGTTTTATGAGCGTGCGGGATATATGGTCAACCTGAATGGCAGCGAAGGCTCCGTCACCATCATCGGTGCGGTCTCTCCGCAGGGTTCCGACTTTTCCGAGCCGGTCACCCAGAACACCAAACGGTTTGTCCGCGCGTTCTGGGCCCTGGACAAGAGCCTCGCTTATGCCCGCCACTATCCGGCTATCAACTGGACAACCAGCTACAGCGAGTATCTGGACGAACTGGCGCCTTATTACCGGGAGCGCTACGGCGAGGAATTTCTCGAGTGCCGCCAGCGCATCTCCAATATCCTGGCAGAGGAAGCGCGGCTGATGGAAATTGTCAAGCTGATCGGCGCCGACGTCCTTCCCGAGGACCAGAAGCTGGTCATTGAAACTGCGCGTCTGATCCGCGTCGGATTTTTGCAGCAGAACGCCTTCCACGCGGACGATACTTATGTCCCGTTGGAAAAACAGCTCGGCATGATGCAGGTGATCCTGTATTTCTACGACAGCGCCATGAAGCTCGCCAAATCCGGCGTCCCGGTCTCTCTGATTACCAAAACCGGCATTTCCGACGACATCATCAAACTCAAATACAATGTTCCCAACAACCAGCTCGAGAAGCTCCAGGAGTATTACCCGCTGATCGACCGCAAGCTCTCGGAGGTGAAATAAATGAGCGTACAGATTTTAGGCCTCAAAGAAATCAACGGACCGCTTGTCGTCCTGGACGGCGTGAAGGACGTCGGCTACGACGAAATGGCCGAGCTGTCGCTTGACAACGGCACCCACCGCACTGCGCGTGTCGTTCAAATCGACGGCGACCGCGTCGTCCTTCAGGTGTTTGAAGGGACGAACGCCCTTTCACTCGGCAATACCCGCACGAGCTTCCGCGGACATCCGATGGAGCTGCCGCTTTCCCCCGAACTGCTGGGACGGATTTTTAACGGTGCCGGCGCCCCCATCGACGGATTGGGTCCGGTCTTTGCCGAAAAGCGGGAGGACATCAACGGTCACCCTCTCAATCCGGTTTCCCGCGAATATCCCTTAAACTATATCCGCACCGGAATTTCGTCCATTGACGCGCTGGTCACCCTGATTCGCGGTCAGAAGCTGCCGATTTTTTCCGGTTCCGGCATGAATCACAACAAGCTTGCCGCTCAGATCGTCAAGCAGGCGCAGATCAGTGAAGACAAAGGGGAAAAGTTTGCCGTTGTTTTCGCCGCAATGGGCGTCAAAAACGATGTCGCCGACTATTTTAAGCGCCAGTTCGAGGAATCCGGTGTTCTCGAGCGGGTGGTCATGTTCCTGAATCTTTCCAGCGACCCCATTATCGAACGAATTCTGACCCCCCGCTGCGCGCTGACCGCGGCGGAATATCTCGCCTATGAGCTGAACATGCACATTCTGGTCATTCTGACCGACATGACCTCCTACGCGGAGGCGCTGCGTGAATTTTCCTCCTCGAAGGGTGAAATTCCCGGGCGAAAAGGCTATCCAGGCTATCTCTACTCTGATCTCGCGTCCATCTATGAGCGCGCAGGCATTGTCAAAGGGGTCGGTGGGTCTGTAACCCAGATTCCCATCCTGACCATGCCCAATGACGACATCACCCACCCGGTGCCCGATCTTACCGGCTATATTACGGAAGGGCAGATCGTCCTCGACCGCGCGCTGGATCAGTCCGGCGTTTATCCGCCGGTTTCGGTGCTGCCCAGCCTCTCCCGTCTGATGAAGGACGGAATCGGAGAGGGTTACACCCGCGCAGATCACCCCGACGTCGCCAACCAGCTTTTCTCCTCCTATGCGAAGGTGCAGGATGCCCGTGCCCTTGCCTCTGTCATCGGTGAGGAGGAACTTTCCGATGCGGACAAAGCCTATCTGGAATTCGGCCGGATGTTTGAGAAATACTTCCTCAATCAGGGCTTTGACGACAACCGCACCATCGAGGAGACGCTCGATCTCGGCTGGGATCTGCTCTCCATGCTCAAAAAGGAAGAGCTCGACCGTCTCGACGGCAAGCTCATCGACCGCTACTACAATCCGCAGCGTGCGGAACGCTTTAAAACTCAGGGTTAATTCCCGGAGAGGAGGAGCTGCATGGCTAATCAGGTGTTTCCGACCAAAGGAAACCTGCTCAATATCAAAAAATCCCTTTCGCTGGCCTCGCTGGGCTATGACCTGATGGACCGCAAGCGGAATATCCTCATTCGGGAGATGATGACCCTGATCGACACCGCCCAGATGGTGCGCGATCAGATCGATGAAACCTACCGCCGGGCCTATCGGGCCTTACAGCGGGCGCACGTCGCCCTCGGTGTGTGCGGTGAGGCGGCGGCGACCACCCCGATTGAGACCGGGATTACAATCACCTACCGCAGCGTCATGGGGGTAGAGCTTCCCCATATCACGATCGATTCCCAGGAAGGGGAGGCGCACTACGGCCTGCAAAATACCAACTCCCAGCTGGACCAGGCGTTTGTTTGCTTCAGCAGGTGCAAGGAGCTGACCGTGGTCCTTGCGGAGGTGGAAAACAGCATTTACCGGCTGGCCGTCTCCATCAAGAAGACGCAGTGCCGCGCAAATGCGCTGAAAAACATCATCATTCCCGGGTTCCAGGAGAACATCCATTTCATCTCCAACGCTTTGGAGGAAAAGGAACGCGAGGAATTTTCCCGCCTCAAGGTGATTCGCCGGATCACTTCCGAGAAAAATGGGGAAGCGGCTGGTTAAACCGTTCCCAAACAGGCCCCTGTTCAGTTCTGCTGAACGGGGGTTTTCATTTGAATGGCTTGCAATTTTCCGGCAGGATTGTTATAATAAGAATGTGCTGGATTTTTCAAAACAGGAGGTATGCACCATGCAGGACGTCCCGAATCTTCATTATTTCCGTTCCGGAAACCCCTTCAGCGGGAGCAGCGGGCGATTTCGTTACCGGCTCGCGCCGGAAGAGAAGACCAATCTGACTGCCAGTGCCTGGTTCGGTCCTTACGCGATGAATGCGACTCCGGAGACAGAACGCCGGCAGGAGACCTTTCCGCTGACTGAGGACGGCCTCGCGGCGGCCGTTCGCTGGCTTGATAATCTTTGTGAAAAAGGAGAGAGTGACACATGAAAAGGAAATGGCCCCGCTTTGCCGGCGCTTTTTTAGCCGTATCTCTTGCGGCCGGTGTTCTGGCCTGCCCGGTTTCTGCGGCAGGGTGGCACCATTCCGGAAACGGCTGGCAGTATCACGACGAACACAGCGGATATGCCCACAACTGCTGGCGTCAAATCGATGGCAGCTGGTACCGGTTCGACGGACAGGGAAATATGCAGACCGGCTGGGTGCGCGACAGCAACTGCTGGTACTACTGCGATTTGTCCGGCAGAATGCGCACCGGCTGGGTGCAGGACGGCGGACACTGGTACTACTGCGACTCGTCCGGTAAAATGTGCACCGGCTGGGTGCAGGACGGCAACTGCCGGTATTTCTGCGATCAGAACGGCGTGATGCAGACGGGGATCCTGCAAATTGACGGCGTCCGCTATTCGTTTGATGAGAGCGGTGCGCTGACCGCCTCCAATGTGCCCGGATTCGCGCAGGCGGCTTATACCGCAAGCGGCGCTGCGGCGGAGCTGGTGGACCCTGTCTGGGACGGCACCACTGTCCGCGTCACCATCCCGGAAGGGAAGAACGCGGCGGAAATTGCCGCTATTTTGGAACAGAGCGGCGTCTGCCGCCGGGAGGATTTCCTTCGCGCCATCAATGCGTACCAGACTTCCACCGCCACTTTTGACGGATGGAAGGATAACGCCGCCCTCTTCTATGAGTATGAAGGGTGCCTGTTTCCCGACACCTATGAGTTCTATCGCTGCGATGACCCGGAAACTGTCATCCGGCGGATGATGATCAACTGTGACACCAAACTGACCGCCGAGTGGAGGACTGCTGCGGAAGAACGGGGGCTGACCTTCCTCGAGGCGGTGACGCTCGCCTCTCTGATTCAGGAGGAGGCTGCCCGTCCGGAGGATATGGCGAAAGTTTCTGCCGTATTCTGGAACCGTCTGGAAAACGCGCGGGAGTATCCGAAACTGCAATCCAATCCGACCAGCGAATATCGGAAAAATGTCATTCTGCCGGCGCTCCAGCTGGGGAATGCCGCCGTCGATCCGGATTCCTATGACACGTATCTGACAGACGGACTGCCGGCCGGCCCCATCTGCAATCCCGGAATGGATGCCCTCTGGGCTGCGGTCAGCCCGGATGAGAACTGCGCGGCAACCTTTTTCTGCACCGACAAAACAGGGCGCTTCTATTTCGCGGAAACCTACGAGGAACACCTTGAGAATGTGGAAACTGTCAACAAGGTGAATGCAGAAGTGGACACGCAGCTGTAAAATCGTAAAATTACGCGAAAAAAGGGCTTCTTCCACCTGGATCCAGGAGGGTGAAGCCCTTTTGCTTTACAGTCCCAAAATCGCATCAGGCGTCTTCACCGGAAAGCCGGGAAAGCAGCGTGATGCCCAAAAATCCCGCCGCCAGCATGAGCGGGCAGAGCAGCCAGTTGATGCCGGACGGAATTCCCGGGAATACCTCCGGCAGCGAGCCGATCAGAAAGCCGATAATAATCGGGTAGGAGACCTGTGGGTAGGAAACCATCGCCTTTTCCAGCGCCTTTACAGTCAGCAGAATTCCTGCAATCAGTCCGATGCCCATCGGCAGGAGGAAGGAGAGATCCAGTGTCGAAATGGCGGACATGGTCGGTTCGTACAAGTCAAAAACCAGCAGCATGTAGGAAAGGCTGATGCCGGGCAGGATCAGCGCGACTGCGCAGAGAATTCCGGCGAAGACCAGCGTGATGAGGTAAACAGGGAGATTCCCTCTGTCAACCGAAAAGAGGTTGTCCGGGCGCAGCGACATCAGTGCGACTACTCCGACGCCAAGCAGCACATAAACGATCTGCCGCAGTTGCAGCACGCCGTTTACGCGGGAACTGCGCACAAGCGGCGGCAATCCGCCCAGAATCGCGCCCAGAAAGAGGGAGAGCATCGGAAATCGAAACTGCTCTGTGAGATTCAGAATGACGCGCGAAAAAAGAAAAACGCCGAGCAGCCCGCCGATTGCAAAGGTGCCCAGAAAAATCAGATTTTTCTTCAAATCGCGCAGAAGGTGGCTGACAGCGCTCAAAAGCTTATCATATACATTCAAAAGGATGGCCATCGTGCCGCCGCTGACCCCTGGAATCAGCATGGACGCTCCGATCAGCAGCCCTTTGGAGCAGTTGATTAAATGTGTTTTCATAATCATTTCCTTTCCGAATAAATGAGCGGCCGGCGCCGTTTTCCTACACATTATACACCGGGGGGATTTCTCTGGCAATACGCATCTGTAAAAATTAAGTAAATTCTCAGAATTTCCTTGTCCTGAGGCGGAAAATATGGTACCATTATAAAAAATACCTGTCTGACAGAATGGAGGAGTTATGGCGCATTCAATCGCTGATTTCTGGAATCTGCTGCGGAGTTCTCCCGCGCTTGCAGGGGCGGTGCTGGCAATTGTCGCGGCAATGTTTGTCAATGGCTGGACCGATGCGCCGAACGCAGTTTCGGGCTGCCCCGCGACCCGGGCTTTGACGCCCAGGCAGGCGGTTTTCATGGCGGCCGTGATGAATTTTTTCGGTGTCCTGGCGATGAGCTTTGTCAGTAGCCACCTCGCGATGATTGTCATCCGCATCGCTGATTTCGGCGGACACACCAGAGAAACGCTTTCCGCTCTGGCCGCCGGCATGACCGCCGCCGTCCTCTGGTCTGCCGCGGCTGGCGCCGGAGGACTTCCGGTCAGCAAAAGCCACGCGCTTTTTTCCGGTATCACCGGAGCAGCCGTTGCGCTCGAAGGCGGATTTGCGGTGATCAGCGCGGCGGAATGGGAGCGCCTACTTGCCGGAATGGTTCTGTCCATTGCGGTCGGCTTTATCGGAAGCTATCTGATCGCCCGGCTGACCGAATTTTTCTGCTGCCGCATGGACTGGCAGAAAACCGCGCCCTTTTTCCGGGGAGGCCAGATTTGCGGGAGCGCTGCGATCGCCTTTCTGCACGGCGCGCAGGACGGCCAGAAGTATATGGGCGCTGTGATGCTCGCAGTCTTCCTCTCACAGGGAATGGAGCCGCCGGACAGCACTTCGCTGCCGGTCTGGCTGATTATCCTCACCTCTGTCGTCATTGCTGCCGGGACCTCGCTGGGCGGATGGCGGATCGTTCGCTCGCTGGGGTTCCGGCTGGTGCGGATGGAGCCATATCACGGTTTTGCGGCAGACATCGCGGCCGCCCTGAGCCTGCTCCTCTCCACCGTTGCGGGATATCCGGTCAGTACGACCCACACAAAGGCCGCTGCGGTTCTGGGGGTGGGAGTTTCGCGCGGCTGGCAGGCGGTAAACTGGAGGATGGGCCTGCGCATTCTGTCCGCCTGGCTGCTGACTTTTCCGGGATGCGGCCTGCTGGGATACCTGCTTGCCCTGCTTTTCCGCCTGATTTAGAAAGGAGACGCGGAGTCGATGTCAAAAAATTACCAGTACTTTGAAGGTTTTATCCAGGCGGCGGATTATGCCTGCCAGTCCGCCGAGCTGCTGTGCGTCTCGCTTCAGACCTTTGATCCGGACCGGCTGGAGGAGATGATGATCAGCCTCCACCGCATCGAGCACATTGCCGACGAGGCCAAGCATGGGATGATGAACCGCCTCGCCAAGGAATTTCTCCCGCCGCTGGCGCGGGAAGACATCATCCTGCTCGCGCAGGAGATCGACGATGTCACCGACGCCGTGGAGGACGTCATGCTGCGCATCTTCATGTTTCACATTCAGATTATCCGCCCGGAGGCGCTCGCCTTTGCCAGCCTGATTCAGCGGTGCTGCGTGGAATTGCGGGAGATGTTCAAGGAACTGCCGCATTACCGCCGTTCCGCCGCGATCAGCAGCCGGATTGTCGCGGTCAACCAGCTGGAAGAAGAGGCGGACAATCTCTACTGCGATTCGGTGCGCGCCCTGTATGCCACCAAGCTCGACGCGCTGGAAACCATGTCCTGGAACCGCACACTGGAACAGATGGAGAAATGCTGCGACCTCTGTGAGAAGGTCGCCAACTCGCTGGAGATGATCCTGCTCAAAAGTTCCTGAATGATCTGACAGGGAGGGAATTTGTCATGCCCGCGATTCTGACAGAAGAGGCGCTGCTTGCCCGCCAGAAAACCTTCTTTGCCTCGGGGGAAACCCGCTCCCTTTCCTTCCGGCGCAGTCAGCTCGAGCGCCTGTCCGCACTGCTGCGCCAGTGGGAGCCGCGTCTCCTCCAGGCGCTTCAGCAGGACCTGGGCAAGGCGCCCTTTGAGGGATATGCGACGGAACTCGGCCTGCTGCACGGGGAGATCCGCGCCGCGCTGCGGTCTCTCAGGCGCTGGAACGCTCCCAGGCGGGTCCCCGGGCCGATTTTACAGTTCCCATCCAGAGGCTGGCGGTATCCGGAGCCGCTGGGGTGCGTCCTCATCGTCTCCCCCTGGAATTATCCGGTGCAGCTGACCCTCGCGCCGCTGATTTCCGCGATGGCGGCGGGATGCTGTGCGATTTTGTCCCTTCCGACCGACGCGCCGTGCACCGCAGCTGTGCTTTCCGAAATGCTGGGGAAAAACTTCCCACAGGAGTATCTCGCCTGCCGGATGGGTACCATCCCGGCAAACACCATACTCTTTTCTCTGCCGTTTGACCGCATCTTTTTTACCGGAAGTCCCCGGGTTGGAAAAATTGTGCTCGCGGCGGCCGCGCGGAATCTCACGCCGGTCACCCTCGAACTGGGCGGAAAAAGCCCCTGCATCGTCATGGAGGACGCCGATATTCCGCTGGCGGCCCGCCGGATCATCTGGGGAAAGGGCCTGAACGCCGGACAGACCTGCGTGGCGCCGGATTACATTCTGGTGCAGCAGGGGGTGAAGGATGCCCTCGTCCAGGCAATAGCGGCAGAAGCAGGCCGTCTTTATCGCGGTCCTGTTTCAGACAACCCGGATTACCCGCGCATGGTCAATTCCAGGCACTTTGCGCGCGTTCAGTCCCTGATTGCGGGGCAGAAGGTGCTGTTCGGCGGTTTCTGTGACGCCGGGACCCTCAAAATAGAACTGACCGCTCTGGACGCCCCTTCGCCGGACAGCGCCGTCATGCAGGAGGAGATCTTCGGGCCGCTCCTGCCGGTTATTCCCGTCGCGGATTTTGCGGAGGCGGCGCGGTTTGTCCAGGCTCGCCCGAAGCCGCTTGCCTGTTATCTGTTCACCGGAAATCTTCGATGGGGGAGAAGGGCAATGCGGCAGCTTTCCTACGGCGGGGGCTGCCTCAACGATACCGTCGTCCACCTCACTTCTCCGCGCCTGCCGTTTGGCGGGGTCGGGAATTCGGGGATGGGCGCCTGTCACGGCGAGGCGGGATTCCAGACCTTTACTCACTGGAAATCGGTGCTGGAGCGTTCCGTTTTGCTGGACTTGCCGTTTCGCTATCCGCCTTATGGTGGGAGGCTTTCCCTGCTGAAAAAACTGATGCGGTGACATTTCCCGCGGCCTGACAGCCCACCTCCGCCGGCCGCGGGGTTTCTCATTATTGAAATTTTGCCGTCTCTTATAGAAGCCGTCGCCAAATCTTAAGGGAGTGTTAAGTTTTGTAACCGGATTTTCATTGCTTTCTGAGACGGGTTTTGCTATACTGAGAATGATGATGAATTTGGATTTTTGTTCATCAAATTCCGCAATGGGAGGGAACACCCAATACCATCGAAATTGACGTTAGGAGTTAAAACATGAACCTGATCAGTGTAAAGGATATTCGTAAGGTCTATCGGGTCGACAAAGAGCGGGTTGTGGCGCTCAACCGGATTAACCTGGAAATTGAGCAGGGGGAAATCTGCTGCATTCTGGGCACCTCCGGCTCCGGCAAGTCCACTCTGCTGAATATCATGGCCGGACTGGAAAAGCCGACCAAGGGCGCGGTGATTATTGATGGACAGAATATCTCTGAAATGAGCGAAAAGCAGCTTGCCCTTTTCCGCCAGCGGAATATTGGCTTTATTTTCCAGTCCTACAACCTGATGCCCACCATGACGGCAACCGAGAATGTCGCGCTTCCGCTGATGTTTCGGGGCGTCGGCAGGAAAATCCGGACAAAAGAGGCAAAAAAGATGCTGAAGCGGGTCAATTTGGGACAGCGCCTGTCCCACAAGCCAACCCAGATGTCCGGCGGACAGCAGCAGCGTGTCGGCATTGCCCGCGCCTTTGTCGCCAGGCCCAAGATTGTCTTTGCGGATGAACCGACCGGCAACCTGGATTCCAAAACCACGACGGAGGTCATGGAGATGATCGTCCGGATGTCACGCAAGTACGGCGAGACGCTGATTCTCGTGACCCATGACCAGGAAATCGCCCAGTATGCCGACCGGATCATCCATCTGGTTGACGGAAATATTGTGAGCGACGAGCCGAACCACTCCCTGATCCCGGCAGAGGCGTCCATCCCCGTCGCGCGCGCAGAAGCCAATGTCCCGATCGCCGAGGAATCGGCTCAATAAAACAAGTAAAGGAGGGGTTTCCCGCTGCGGCGGGGAACAGACAGGATCTATGAAGAAAAGATGGAAAAAGCAGGCGGCCGCCTGGATGACCGCCCTGATGATGACAATCTGCCTGATTGCGGCGGCATTGCCCGCTGCCGCTGCGGGAATGACCGCCAAGTTTGAAGTTTCTCCGTCCAGCATCTCCGCCGGAGACAGCATCAGTGCGCAGGTCTCCATCAGCGGCGCGCGGGTGGGGACCGGAACCTCCGATGTGACAGTGCAGGGCCTCGGCTCGTTCGGCGGATCCTATACCGAAAGCGATGTCGCGTTCACAGACGGCTCCGCAACTGTCAATGTCCCCACCGGCAACATCTCCTACAGCGGCAAGGACACCGATGCCTATCTGCAGGTGGTCGTGGGGGCGGAAACTGTCACCTCTCAGTCCATTTCGGGAATCCGCCCCATTCCGGAGGAGGACGATACCCCCAGCCAGCCGACAGTCATTGCGGGAAACCTGTTTGGCATTGTGGAAGACACCGCGGTGCCGGTGATTGACGCGGGCAAAACCGCTCAGATCACCTACCCGATCGAGAGCAGCAAGCGTGTTTCGGGCGATGTCCAGATCTCTGCACAGCTTCCGGAACAGATCTATTTCACCACCGCCACTTCCACCCAGTCCATGCGCTTCAGCCGTTCCGGCGCGCAGGATTACACTCTCGAGGTGAGCGCAGATTCCGCCCTCGAGAGTGGCACCTACCCGATTACCCTCCAGGTTGTCTACAAATACGGCGGTGAAGCCCGCACCGAGACGCTGACAACCTATGTCAGGGTCAACGGGACCAGTGGGGAAGAACAGAAGGGCGATCTGACGGTCAGCGGCTACACGGTGTCCCCCAAAAATGTGGCGGCAGGTCAGAATTTCAAGCTCAATGTGACTGTCCGCAACGACGGAAACATCGCCTCCAATGAAACGATTGTCGGGATCAGCGGTTCCAGCCTGTCGACCGAGGCTTTCACCATGAACGGCACTCTGGATTCGATGCCGCTCGCCTCGCTTGCGCCCGGAAAGAGCGCAACCCTCTCTTTCTCCCTCTGCTCCAATGAAAAGATGGCCAGCGGCAACTATATCCTCGACATTGTAGTCGGCGAAGGGGAAGCTGCCTCCACCTCCAAGGTGTTCATTCCGGTCACCGGCAATCCGGAAGAGCAGGAGGGCGCCAAAACCGAGAGCGTTCCGCAGCTGATTATCGAAAACTACACCTACGGGGAGGGCAGCTCGGTCGTCGGCGGCGAACAGTTCACCCTTTCCGCCGTCATCCGCAACACCGGCAAAGCGGCGGTACAGAACGTCAAAATCACCATCTCCTCCGCCCCCGATGAAGATACCGGCGGCGCTTTCTCCCCGGCGAACTCCTCCAACACCTTCTACATCGAAAGCATTCCGGCGGGCGGCACCATCTCCGAAAGCATTGACCTCCTGCCCAAATCGGATGCCAAACCCAAGTCCTACGGCGTCAATTTTGATTTCAGCTACGAGGCGATTGTCAACGATGAGCTGGTCACCAAAGATATCACCCAGACCATCGCCATTCCGCTCGTGCAGCCCGACCGATTTGAAGTCACCGATCCGGTCATGTACGGTCCGGTCATGGAAGGCAGCTCACTGGACGGTTATGTCACCTTTGTCAATAAGGGCAAATCCACCATCTTTAACCTTTCCATGAAGCTGGAAGGGGAGGGCTTCACCACCGCGGAATCCGAAATCTACATCGGCAACGTCGAATCCGGTTCGAGTGACGGGTACGATTTCTCCCTCAACCCGATTCAGGCCGGCACCATCAGCGGCACGATCACCTTTACTTACGAGGACGCCAACGGCGAAACCAAGGAGCTCGTCAAGACCTTTGAGTCCGAGGTCATGGCGATGGAGCCGGTGGAACCGATGGATCCGGATATGATCGATCCCATGCCCGTCGAGACAGAAGCCGGTATGCCGGTCTGGGGCTGGATTGCGATTGCCGCGGGCGGCGTGGTGATCCTGATTGTGGCGGTTGTCGTGGTGCGGAAGATTGTCCGCAGGAAAAAACAGGCTGCCATGGACGCAGAGGACGACTATGACGATGACACCACAGGAGCGTAAGGCATGAAAATTGGAGATATGGTCCGTATGAGCCTGTCAAACCTCTGGAAACGGAAGGTTCGGACCTTATTAACAGTGACAGGCGTCGTGATCGGCACCTGCGCGATCGTGGTCATGATTTCGCTGGGACTTGGGATGCAGAAGACCATGCAGGATTCCCTGGCGCAGATGGGCGACCTCACGATCATCAACATCTACAACTACAGCTCCACCGCAGATAGCCCGGTCCTCAACGATGAGATGCTGGCAAACTTCCGGCAGATCGAGCATGTTTCGGTGGTCACCCCCGCCTATGACCCGGAGAACTGGGGATTTGCCACCATCAAAAGTGGCCGGTACGAGTATTCCAGCAATATCACCGGCGTTGATATGAGCGCCCTCGCCGCGCTCGGCTATGAGGTGCAGGAGGGCTTGCTGCCCGAGCCGAACGCGGACGGCACCTACGACGGGATCGTTCTCTTTTCCTCCGAGTCGGTCTACAATTTCTACAACCCCAACCGCCGCGGCGGAAATGTCTACATCGGCATGAATACCGGAGAAGAGCCGCCGGTCGATGTCATGGAGGACAAACTGGAGCTGGAACTCAACAAAACGGAGGAGAGCTCCAAACGGGCGCCAAAGTACAAGCTGACCTGCCCCGGCATTCTGGTGACCGACTGGAACAAAAGTCCGACCCCATACGGCGTGTTTATGGACGTCCACTACCTCCGCAAGCTGGAGAAGGAGTACATGGACTTAAACGGCATCAAGGAGGACCGCAACAAGGAATTCGCCTACCAGAACGTCGTGGTCAAGGTGGAGGATATGAAGTATGTCGCTGAGGTCGAAGAACAGATTCAGGCGCTCGGCTTCACCAACACCAGTTCAATGGAATCCATCCGCCAGCCGCTTGAGGAGCAGAGCCGCCAGCAGCAGATGATCTTCGGCGGTCTGGGCGCCATCTCCCTCTTTGTTGCGGCACTGGGCATCACCAACACCATGATTATGTCGATCTATGAGCGCACCCGCGAAATCGGCGTGATGAAGGTGTTGGGCTGTGTGGTCGGCGATATCCGCACCATGTTCCTGATGGAGGCGGGCACGATCGGCTTCATCGGCGGCGTCATCGGACTGGGATTGAGCTACCTGCTTTCCTTCCTCATCAACACCTTCGGCGGTGGAGGCGGCGGCAATATCTACGATATCGGCGGCATCGGGATCGGCGGCGTATCCATCATCCCCTGGTGGCTTGCCCTGGGCGCCCTGATCTTCGCAACGATGGTTGGATTGATTTCCGGTTTTTCGCCCGCGAACCGCGCAGTCAAAATCAGCGCTCTCACTGCCATCCGGCAGGAGTAACAGAAATCACCTGTCTTTTCCAGAGGCAGGTGATTTTGGCATTTTGCTCAAAAATTTCAGGATAAAGATGTGCAAGACGAAAAGCCTCTTTGTGAATTGTGAACAATTTACAAAATCTTCGAAAAATATATGGAAAGGGTCTTCCATTTTGTTGAAATCTGTGGTATACTGTTTGCAGTGAGTCTCAAAGGCTACCCCATAAACGAAAGGAGCAGGGGGATTTTCCCCGAAAACAGTATGGAAATCAACAAAGCTACCGCCAATCCCGCCGTAAAAGCCGCTGTCGAAGCGTTTATCAAGGAGCAGACGCCCCGCCATGAGCTGGATATGCTGACTGCTCTGATGCGCGCCCGCTTCATGTCCCCTGTTGTCTTCTCCAACCCCGTAGAGGATGGAAAAGTTCCGGCGGACACCAAAGTGCAGCAGTGCTACATCACCAACAAGGACGGCGAGCATTTTTATATCGCCTTTACCGATGAGGAGATGATGAAAAAATGGCTGCGGGATCAGAAGTTTGACTTTGTCCTCCTGAATCTTGCGCAGTTCCTCGCCCTGCTCAACCGGGAACAGCCGGAGGAGATCAAGGGGATCGTGGTGAATCCAATGACCCACAACCTTACGCTGACAAAGGAAATGCTGCTCAATCTCCCCAAACGGCATCAGCAACTGCTTCGGAGCGTTCCGCCCCGTTTCCTGCTTGGACGCCCCAAAGAGGAGCCGCAGCAGCTGGAGGATGTGCTTTCGAAGTACTTTAAGAAAAAACAGCGCGAAGTGAAGGAAGCCTGGATGCTGATGGCGCTGCGCGAAGGGACAAAAAAACCGCGGTTGATGCTGGTCGTCGATTATGACGGCGTGCCGGAGGACGCCAAAGAATTGTTCCCGGCGATTATTGACGAGGTGAAGCCCTATCTGAGTAAGGATGAAGGGATGGACATCGTCCGCCGCGACGGAAAGTTCGGCGAAGACGTTCTGGCCAAAACCGAACCCTTCTATCAGAGAAAAAATTCGCTTTTCTGGTAAAAGCATATGCGCATTCTGTCCGCTGTTCCCACCTGCCGGAACAGCGGAATTTGTTTCAAAGAAAAGACAGCGGACCGTTTTTCGATCCGCTGTCTTTTTTCCGGATGTTCGCGTTTACCTGCAGATTCCCGCTGCGTCGACCAGCTTCATGTAGAGGCCGCCCTGGACGCTGCGGTGCTGGAACCGCATCTGCAGCGAGGTCGTAGTCTGGTACCAGTCGCCGAGCGGCACGCGGGAGGGGGAGTAGTGGTAGGCTTTCCACAGCGGCTCGACGAACTCCTCGAAGTCCTCCTTCTCGGCGGCGAGGGTCGCGGTCCAGACGAGCCAGTCGGATTTGGTGTAGGTTTCGCGGTTGTCGAGCGGCATCCCGTAAGGGTTGATCCGCTTGCGGTAGCTCGCAAACTCGGAGGCGATCGCCTCGGCGGGGAAGAGGTGGAAGCCCATGACCTTGTCCCAAACGGCGTTGTACTTCATGCTGAAGCTGTCCGGCTGGTCAAAGGCGAGGCGGTAGCTTCCGTCCCCATTCGCGGCAGTTTTCAGCCAGTTGGCGGCCATTTCGCGAGCAGCGGCGAGATAGCGGGCGGACTCTTCCTCCTGTCCCAGCATGGCAAGAATCCTGGACAGTCCGGCGATGCCCATGATCGCCTTGAGGGAAAGATTGCAGTTGTGGGCGAGATGGCCGGCGAAGTCGTCAGTGCAAAGCTGGTTGTCGGGGTCGGCCCCCTTTTCCAGCAGATAGCGCGCCCACTGGCGAAGGGTGTCCAGGTGCTGCACGGCAAAGGAAGCGTCCTTCTCCGCGGCGCAGACGGCAGCCATCATCAACAGGATGTTGCCGCTTTCCTCGACCGGCATCTGCACCTCAAGGTCCATCCGCGCCCAGCCGTAGACCTGTCCGTTCAAAAGGGGATACTGTCCGACGTCATGCGGGGCAAAATCAAAGGGCCAGACACCTCCGGCGGCATAGCGGAAAATCGGGCGCATCATGCCTTTTACCAGCTCGGGATTGTAAAGCAGGAAGAACGGGATGGAAGGGTAACTGACATCAACCGTCGCGGCGCAGCCATTGGAAAAGCACTCTTTGGAGATGTAGAGGATCTCGCCGTCCCGGTCCAGAACGAGCTTGTGAGCCGCCAGGATCTGGCGGCAGGCGAGCAGCAGAATCTCTGCGTACTTTTCGCCGCCTGCGCGGACCGCATCGCGAAACAGCCTGTCCGAGAAGGCTGCACACCGCACCGCCATCTCCTCAAAGTCCGCATAGGCCTCGCAGATCGCGGTTTCGATGGTCTTGCCGTCCCGGTTCCACCAGCTTTTCAGGCGGTCGCCGAAGTAGACAATGCTCTCGATGTCGTCGTAGGAGAAGGTGAAGAGGGCAGAGTTCTCCGAAAGATCAGCCGAGGCGCAGAGCCAGCTCATCTCTCCTGTTTCCGTGCAAACCGCAGCTCCAACACCCTTGACGGCAAGGCAGAAATAGCCCCAGTCGATGCGGATGTCGTCCCCGCTTCTGGCGAGAACCGGCTGCCCGGCGCTGCCCATTTTGGCGGCAGGGGCACCGTTTTCCAGGGTAAATTCCTCCGTCTTGACGGGCATCTGTCCTTTTTCATTGAGACAGAGTTCCTCACTGGCCCGAATCGAAACGGAAACCCTGTGCGGTCTGCCGTCGGACGCGGCAGCGGAAATCTTCAGATAGGAAACGGGACGAGTCAGGTGCTCATAGTCATCCGGCAGAAGCGGGGTGAGGAAAAACAGCGTCAGCACCACGCCGGCAGCCTCCATTCTCACCGTTGTGGAGAAAGCTTCCACCTCAACAGAAAGCTGTTTCATGGCGGGGGCTTCCCCTTCTCCGAGAAAGCGGTAGGCGGTCCCGTCAATCACGGCGGTGCCGTTGATGGTGTTGGGCTTGCCGGTCCAGTGGCAGACGGCTTTGTCGGTCAGCCGGTCGGCCATCGACCAGACGCTGAAATAGGGGTCCACTGTGATTAAAGGCAGCGCGGGCGGACGAAGTTTCATCAAAAATTCCTCCTGTGATCCGGCATCCTTTTCGATGCCTTGACAAAATCTTTCTTTCAGGATACACTGTTTTCAGGGAATTTTCAAGCGGAAAAACCGCATAAAAAGTGAGGAAT
>CALXIG010000026.1 GCA_944388305.1 uncultured Clostridia bacterium | reverse complement strand
ACCAGTCCGCCGCTCAGCCAGGCGCGCGAGCCCTCGAGCATGACGTAGAGGGCCGGCTCGGTGCGGGAAAGCTCTTCCAGAAGGCCCTCCCACTGCGCCATCAGCGCCGGGCCGCCCGAAACCGTCTGAGACGGCGGAGCTGCCGCCTTCGGCGTTTCGGCCGGACGGCGCGGGACCTGAACCGGCTGCAAAACCGGCTGAGCTGTCTGCTGGGGGGCGAGCTGCGCCGCGCAGCAGAGGCGGATGAGGGTCATCTCCAGCTCAACACGTCTGTCGCCGCTGCGGGCCATCGCATCGAGGCAGCGCTGCAAAATTCCCAGAATTTCCAGAATACGGGAGAGCGGCAGCACCTTCGCGGCCTCGATGTAGCGCGCCAGTTCGTCGGGCAGACAGACGATGAGCTTCTGCGGCTCGGCAGTCGTCTTGCAGAGCATGATATTGCGGAAATGGCCGATCAGCTCCCCGACCAGCCGGTCCACTCCTTTGGCGTTGTCGTAAAGTTCGCCGGCAACGGAAACAGCGGCAGCGGCGTCCTGGGCGATAATGGCGTCCGACAGCCGGAACAGATGCTCCGACCCGGCGATACCCGCCGTATCCGCCACCACCTGCAGGTCGATATGGTCGGAAAAGGAAGCACAGCGGTCGAGCAGCGAGAGCGCGTCCCGCATTCCGCCGTCAGCCAGCCGCGCGATCAGAGCGGCCGCGTCCTCTTCGAGGACGAACCCCTCCTTCTTCGCAATTTCCAGCATCCGCACAGCGCTGTCGGCCGGCCGGATGCGCCGGAAATCGAACTGCTGGCAGCGGGAAATAATCGTCTGCGGCACCTTGTGGATTTCAGTCGTCGCCAGGATGAAAAGCACGTGTGCCGGCGGCTCCTCCATGATCTTTAAGAGGGCATTGAAGGCGCTCGCGCTGAGCATGTGGACCTCGTCGATGATGTAGACCCGGTACTTGCAGACCGCAGGGGCGTAATTCGCCTCGTCGCGGAGGGTGCGCACGTCCTCGACGCTGTTATTGCTCGCCGCGTCCATTTCGACGACGTCGAGAATGGAACCATCCTCGATTCCGCGGCAGATCTCGCACTCCAGACAGGGGTTTCCATCCACCGGATGCAGGCAGTTGACTGCCTTGGCGAGAATTTTGGAACAGGTGGTCTTACCGGTGCCGCGCGAGCCGGTGAAGAGGTAGGCGTGGGCGGTTTTGCCGGTTTTAACCTGATTTCTGAGGATTGTTGTGATATGCTCCTGCGAAATGACGTCCGAAAAAATTCTGGGCCGCCATTTGCGGTAAAGTGCGAGATACACGCGAATCCTCCTTTCCTGCCCGTAAACAAAACCGCGCAATCGGACATACGAAGAAGAAGGCTTGTCTGCATCACATGAACGCAACCGCTTAATGCTGCTCGGTTCCCCGCCTGACATGGTTCACGGTGTTTCATCGCGCAGGACCCGCTTCTCCGTATGTCGGATTGCACGCTTCCGCTTACAGATACCACTGTCCGACCGGATTTTGCCCGGTGCTTTTCTTATTATACTATATTTTTGCAAAAAAAGCAAGAATTATTTTCATAAATTTGAGGAGCGGTCAGGCCGGCGAAAAGTAGACCAGAACCGCCGCATCGGAATAATCCCGCGCCGACACCTCAAGCGGCTGCTCATAATACCCTTCTCCTCGGAGGTAATCCTCCCCGTTCTTCTTCCAGCGCAGCGCCTCATCGAAATAAGCGCTGTCCGTCACCGCAGAATTCCAGTCGATATTTTCCGCCAGATAGTCCTGATAGGCGTGAAAGACCTCGTGGGCAACCGTCCGCACGCAGTCCTCCGGTTTGGAAAAGCCGAGGTGTTCCGTGTCGATGGCCAGCCGTCTTGCCCTGGACCAGTAGGTGCCCAGCGTGTATGGTTCCAGTTTTTCAGCTGAAACCGGAATGGACGGGATGCCGAGGTAGGCCGCCTCAATATCGGCGACGAGCTGCAGGAGATTGACCCGCTCCTGCATGTCCATCTGTTCCCATGCGGACTGCCGCAGTCCGGTGCGCACCTGCGGATTGGCATCGAGCATCTCCTGCCGGCTCCGGCGATCTTCCCGCGTCGGAGCCGCGTCCGCTGCCAGTG
Organism: uncultured Clostridia bacterium; assembly: GCA_944388305.1. Lineage (GTDB taxonomy): Bacteria > Bacillota > Clostridia > Oscillospirales > Ruminococcaceae > Merdivicinus. The sequence goes on along the minus strand of CALXIG010000026.1, from coordinate 7,718 downwards.
CGCTCTCCTCTGCCCGATAGTGCGGCGGCTGCATATCATAGCGGAAAATCGCGATCAGCACCGGCAGAAGGAAAAGCGCTGTCGCCGCAGCCAGCAGCGCCCGCGCCGCAACCGCGCATTTTTTTCTGTAAGAGGCGCGCTCCCCCCTCAGCGTCAGGGCGGAAATCACAGCGCCCGCGGCAACCGCTGTAAGCGCGAGTGCAGCGCCCAGCCAGAAATGGTACTGCATGAAAACCAGAGTGAACAGGAGCGTCGCCGGCAGCAGGCAGTAGCACACATCCAGCAGAAAGCTGTGCGCGAAGAGTTCCCGCACCGGCTGGCAGACCGCCAGAAAAAAGGTGAGCGACAGCATGGGATAGAAGACGAACCGTGTGGGAACATACAGGTCCAGTTGGGAAAAATACAGCGTAATTCCCCGGGACAGCACACTGCACAAAAAGAAAAAGGTCAAAATCCACGCGCAATTTGCCGGTGAATACTCTGCCCATACCGCCAAACGGCTCCGCGACATACGTCTCATGCCATCACCTCATCCGCATCTGTTTTCCATCTACCGCAGCAGCCGCAGCAGAACCGGCACCGCCGCGCTGGTCAGCACCCCGTTGATTACCGAATAGACCACCATTTCCGCGCTGGAGTGGCGCATCAGGATGGGGAGGGTCGTATCCTCACTGGTCGCGCCCGCCAGCGCGATGGCCGCGTAGGGGTTTAGGTATTTGACCGCCAGCGGGATGGTGAGAAAAGAGATCAGTTCCCGCAAAAGATTGCTCAGGAAGGCGATGGCCCCCACTTCCGCGCCGCAGAAATCGGTGAGCATGACTCCGGCAAGGCTGTACCAGCCCATCCCGGCCCCAATGCCTGCCGATTCCCGCAGCCCGAGCGGCAGGAAAAGCCCGCAGAGCGCCCCGCCGGCCAGCGAGCCTGCGATCACCCCCACAGGGACCATCCAGACCCGCATGTCCATCTTCCGCAGCCGGCGGAAGAGGTCGCGGTTGGCGCCGACGCTGATTCCCACCGAAAACATGAGCAACCCGAGCACCCAGTCCGAATTTGCGCCGATAAAATCTGCGGCTGTTTCGCTCAGCACGGTCTGCCCGCAGAAAACGCCCAGAATCAGCGCCGCGATCACCAGCACCGCCACTTATTTCCGCTCCTTTCGCCTTTTTCGCCTCTCCGCAAGCCCGGTCATTCCCCAGACCAGAAGCGCCGACATCCCCATCGGGACAACAGCCAGCAGCAGGCTCCACAGTCCGAACTGCCCCAGCTCCTCCCACAGGTTTTCCCGCCTGCCGAGCAGGACACCCATGCAGAAAACCAGCGCGACAGTGCAGCCGAGCTGCAGCCAGGTGTTTGCCTTTTTGAGTTTTTCCGGCAGCCAGAGGTACCCGATCAGCACCCCGGCGGCCATCACCGCAAGAATCAGCACGGTATCCTCTCCCCTTTCCCCGCAGAGCGAGCCCCGGGCGCAAAATTTGTCAAATCTTATTCTATCATACCTCAATTCCGAATACAAGATTTTTCCGTGCAATTTTTGGAAAAAGCGCTCCGCACCCTTGACAAACGGAAATTACAGCGTTATACTGTGCATATAGTATATATACAATATTGAGGTGCCTCATGGAAATTCTCATCAGCAACACGAGCGGCAAGCCCATTTACGAGCAGATCACCGCTCAAATCAAGTCGCAGATCATGACCGGCGCGCTCGCGGCGGGGGACGCCCTGCCGAGCATGCGCACCCTGGCCCGCGAACTGCGTATCAGCGTCATCACCACCAAACGCGCCTACGAAGACCTCGAGCGGGACGGCTTCATCGTCACTGTCCCGGGCAAGGGGAGCTTTGTCGCCGCGCAAAACACCGAGCTGCTGCGGGAGGAATCCCTCCGCCGGGCGGAATCCGCCATTGCACAGGCGGTCGAAACCGCCAAAAAAGGCGGATTGACTTTCGCGGAGCTCTCTGAAATGCTCACACTTCTCTGGGAGGAATCCGAATGAACCAAGCCATTGAAATCAAAGGGCTGTGCAAGTCCTATCCCGGCTTTGCCCTGCAAGACGTCTCCTTTTCCCTGCCGGAAGGCTCCATCATGGGCTTTATCGGGGAGAACGGGGCGGGGAAAACCACCACCATCAAATCCATCCTCGGCCTCATCCGCCCTGACGCGGGCGAAATCTCTGTTCTGGGGCTGAATCCCGCCTCCGGGCGGCGCCAGATCGGCGAAGAAGCAGGCGCCGTACTGGACGGCTCCTTCTTCAGCGAAACGCTGCGCACCGGCGAGATCTCGGCCGTCATGTCCCGCCTCCACCCGAACTGGGACAGGGGTCTCTTTTCCGAATACTGCCGCCGGTTTTCCCTGCCGGACAGCAAGCCCGCCAAAAATTTTTCCAGGGGCATGAAGGCGAAGCTCGCCCTCGCGACAGCGCTGGCCCACCGCCCCCGCCTCCTCATCCTCGACGAGGCGACGAGCGGCCTCGACCCGGTCGTCCGCAGCGAGATGCTCGACCTCTTCCTCGAATTTATTGAAGATGAGACCCACAGCATCCTCCTTTCGAGCCACATCACGAGCGACCTCGAAAAGATCGCCGACTATATCACCTTCCTGCACGAGGGGAAGATCGTCTTCTCCCTCCCAAAGGACGAGATGGCCGCCCGCTACGGCGTGCTCAAATGCGGCAAAACCGACGCGGCAAGGCTCGACCCGCGCCACATCGCCGGGAAGCGGGAAAGCCGGTTCGACTGCGAGTTCCTCGTCGACAACCGGGAGGACCCGGCCTACCGCGGGATGCTCCTGGAGCCGGCCTCCATCGACGACATCATGACCTTTTTCGCCAAAGGAGGCAGTGCGCAATGATGGGGCTGATTCTCAAGGATTACTACGCATTAAAAAATTACCTGCTCAAGCAGCTTCTGGTCGGGCTGGCCGTCTGCCTGGTGGTGTCCGTTATCATTGAGTCGGCGGGCTTTCTGCCCATCATGCTCATGCTGATGACGGTAAACGCCTCCATTTCCGCCTTTGCCATCGACGAATCGGCCAAATGGGACGGCTACGCCCTGACCCTCCCCCTCACCCGCGCGCAGATCGTCCTGGCGCGCTACCTCTTCGCAGCCGGTTCGCTGCTGCTGACCGGCGCAGTCGGAGCGGTGCTGGGCGTCCTCCTTGACAACATTGTCTTTCATGCGGGCGCGCTCGAGGTGCTGGGGGCAACAGTCGGCATCTTTCTCGTCTATCTGCTGATGAGCGTCCTTTCGCTGCCTGTTTACTACAAAATGGGGGTGGAGAAGGCGCGGCTGATCACCATCCTCCTCTATCTCGTTCCCTTTGCTATCTTTGTCGGCATCCTGCCCTCGATCGACCTTGCATTCCTCGAGTCTCTCCCGCTGGGGTGGATCGCGGCGGGATTTGCCGCAGCGGTGCTGCTGCTCGCCGTCCTCTCCTGCCTCCTTTCGGTCCGCATCTACCGCGGCAGGGAATTTTAAGGGGGGTGCGCGCCGTGATTCGTCTTCTCCGCGCCGAATTTTACCGCCTTTCCCGGAGCCGGAGCTTCTTTCTGATCCTGCTCGTCCTGTTTCTCTGCCCCGCCGCCGCTGTCTGGATGGGAAATTACCCGAGCGTCGAGTGGGCGTTTCTGAATATCATGCGGGATCCGGTGCCGCTGCTCCTCGCATCGGGGGTTTTGGCCGGCGTCACCGTCTCAGCAGACTGCGCGCCGGGCGGCTTTGCCCCCTACTGTATTGCCGCCGGTTACCGGCGCACCGCTGTTATGGCGGCGAGCCTCTGCCGGTACCTGGCGGGGGTGCTGCTGCTTTCCGCCCTCTATCCGCTGCTGGCCGTTTTCCACGCGATGATTTTTCTGCCCTATGAGGCGGGCCCGGCCCTGTTCTGGAGTCAGGCGCTGCCGATGCTGGCGCTGGGGCTTCCGCTGCTGGCGGGGGTTTCGGGGCTCTTTTTCCTGCTGGCGGTGCTGGTCCCGCGGCCTGCTGCCGCGACGGGGGCGGAGGCTGCCTTCAGTCTCCTGCTGGCCCTGCTCACCAACAGCCTGTACTTTCAGTCCGCCGATCCCGCGCGTTCGCCGCTGCGGTTTTTCCCGCTCATCCAGTACCAGCTCCTCGCACGCGGGCAGTCACTCCCCGCTGAATATGCGGCGTCGCTGGCCAGTTCCGTCCTGCTGCTGGCCGTCTGCACCGCCGCTGCGCTGCTTGCCGCTCACCGGCGGGAATATACCTGACACCTGTGCGCGAATATCCAGAAACGCAGAAGGCGCGTTCCCCGGACTGAGGAGCGCGCCTTCCGACTGTTCCGATCATTCGATTATTCGCGCGAGACGGTCAGCTCACAACTGGTCCCGGCCTGCTCCACCCGGACGTCCCCGGAAGCGCCCCGGAGCGTCACCGCAATCCGGCCGCCGCTGCGGACAGCTTCGGCAGTGAGCAGTTCCGCGCCGCTGGCGTCAAAAACGGTGCGGGACGCCCGCGCGCCGTCGGCAAGCCGGTAAATGCGCAGGGTAAGGCCATCAGCGTAGTCATAAACCGGGCTTTGCGCACAGCTCCCGACCGGCAGAATGGTGTTTTCCCGGACAAAGAGCGGGAGTGAGAGGAACCCGTACTGTCCGCGCCGCCATCCGCCGCCAACCTCCGTTTCACCGGTGAGAAGGTGGGTCCAGGTCCCGGCGGGGAGATAGTAGTCACAGACCCCGTCCTCCCGGAAAACAGGGGCGACAAGCAGGGCGTCGCCCAGCATGTACTGCCGGTCGCAGTCCTCGCAGCCCGGCTCGTCAAACTCGAGCAGCATGGCCCGCATCATGGGGACGCCGGTCCGGCTCGCCTCCACCGCCTTGGCGTATAGGTAGGGCATGAGGGTATTTTTCAGTTTGGAGAACTGACGGCAGACGTCCACCGCCTCCTCCCCGAACAACCAGGGAACGCGGTAAGAGTTGGAGCCGTGCAGGCGGGAGTGAGAGCTGAGCAGCCCAAAAGCGAGCCAGCGCTTATAGACGTCCGCGGACGCCGTGCCTTCAAAGCCGCCGATGTCGTGGCTCCAGAACCCGAACCCGGACAGGCAGAGGCTCAGGCCCGCCCGCAGCGTCTCCGCCATCGAAACATAGGTGGAGTTGCAGTCGCCGCCCCAATGCACCGGGAATTTCTGATTGCCCACAGTCGCACTGCGGGCGAAGAGGCAGGCTTCCCCTTTCCCTTTGACCTCCTCGATGACCTCGAATACCGCCTTGTTGTACAGGTAAGTGTAGTAATTGTGCATCCAGAGCGGATCGCTGCCGTCAAAATAGGCCACATCGGTGGGGATTCGCTCGCCGAAATCCGTCTTGAAGGTGTCGACCCCCTGGGCCATCAGGCCGCGAAGCTTGCCCTTGTACCATTCGGCCGCGTCCGGGTTGGTGAAGTCTACGACAGAGCAGCCGGCCTGCCACAGATCCCACTGCCAGATATCGCCGTCCGGCTTTTTGAGCAGGTAGCCCTTTTCGGCCGCCTCGTCAAAGGCCGCGCTCTTCTGCCCAAGATAGGGGTTGATCCAGACGCAGATCTTGAGGCCCTTCTCGTGCATCCGGCGGAGCATCTCCTCCACGTGGGGGAACATCTCCCCATCCCATTCAAAGCCGCACCACTCGTTCTCCCGCATCCAGTAACAGTCGAAGTGGAAGACGCTGAGAGGGATATCGCGCTGCGCCATCCCATCCACAAACCGGTTCACCGTCCCCTCGTCGTAGGAGGTGGTGAAAGAGGAACTGAGCCACAGTCCGAAGCTCCAGGCGGGGGGCAGGGCGGGCCGGCCGGAGAGGGCGGTATACCGTGTGAGCACTCCCCTGCGGTCCGGGGCGCCGATGACGACAAAGTCGAGCCGCTCGCCGGGCACGCTGAACTGCACCCTGGTCACCGCCTCTGAGCAGACCTCAAAGGAAACGGGGCCCGCCTCATTGACCAGCACGCCGTAGGAGCTGCTGCTGAGGTAGAAGGGGATGTTTTTGTAGGCGATGTCGCTGCAGGTGCCGCCGTCCTCGTTCCAGATCTCCACCGTCTGCCCGTTTTTGACAAAGGGAGTGAACCGCTCGCCCAGGCCGTAGATCTTCTCCCCCACGTCGACGTCGAGCTGGCAGCGCATATAAGGGCCATCCGGGGTGGTGATGTAGCTCAGCATGGAGGCGCCGTAGCGGTTTCCGATACCGGTCAGTTTCCGGCCTTCAAAATAATAGGTAAAAGTACAGGGATTCCGCCTGCGGATTTCCAGCCGCAGCCCGCCGGAAGAGACGGAAACCTCCTCCCCCGTTTCCGCAAACTCCAGCGGGCAGTGCCGGTCTTCGAGGTCAAATTTCGGAAGCCTGCGCCGGTCCCCCTTGAAGTGCACCGCCTGGATGCGGAGCATGTCCGGCTGCGGGGAGGTGACGGTCAGCTCCAGGATAGGGCCGCCCATCCCCCGCTCGTCCTGCCGGTACGGGACGGCGTAGAGATAAAGCGAGGTGCGGTCTTCCGAAAGGCGGGCTTCCCGGATCTGCTCGCAGTTAAAACTTGTATAGCCGGGCTTCATCCGCCACTCGCCAAGGTTGAATTTCATGGGTCATCCCTCCAAAATCAGGGTAAAATCAGCTCAATGCCGCCCGGGCTTCCAGAACAGCAGGACGGCGGTCAAAATGAAGAAAATCAGGTCTGCCGCCCGCAAGGAAGGCCGCCACCCTACCACTCATAGTCGAGCTGCTTCAAAATCGCGCGGGCAATCAGCACATGGGAGGCCAGGTCGGGGTGGATGTAGTCCCAGTTGACCGACATAGGGTGGTTGCAGGCAAAGTACCGGTCAAATTCAGCCTGGAGGTCGACCAGCACTGCGCCGTACTTCGCGGCGAGCTCCTTGACAACCGCGCCGTAGGCGTCCATCATCTGCCGCATGGGGTCAGATTTGTTCTGCTCCATGAAATAAGGGGTGATGAGGATGAGCCCTCCTTTGAGGATGGGCAGCGCCTGCTCGATGAGTTCGGTCAGGTTCTGCCGGTATTCCGCAATGCCGACCTGATTCTCGACAATATGCGGGGTGTCGAAGTGCCGCCAGACGTCGTTGATGCCGATGAGGATGCTGAGCCAGTCGGGCTTTAAGTCCATCACGTCGGTCTGCCAGCGCGCCTTGAGGTCGCGGGTCGTGTTGCCGCTCACCCCCATATTGATGACGCGGAGGTGCGCCTCGGGGCAGGACGCCTTAATCAGGCCGTCGACGATGGCGACGTAGCTCTTGCCGATATCCCCGCGGAAACCGATTCCCTCCCCGTAGGGGCGGGCGCGCTCAAAGTCGGTGATCGAGTCGCCGATGAAGACGACCTTGCTGTTGTTTGCGATTTTCATGGTTCTGACTCCTTTGCTTTGATTGTATGTTAAAGCGCTTGCTCCTGAAGCCGCTTTTCTTCCTGCTCGAGCTCCCATTTTTCCCGGCCAATCTGCGTCTGCCGGCTGCGGATCTGTCTGATCCGCTCGCCAGCCCGCCTGTAACGGATTTTCTGGACGGCAAGGTAAGAGATCTCCAACAGGAAGAGGGCCGCCACAACAAGGACCACCAGCGAAATGGGATGCGGCAAAAAGACGTTAAGCGCCACCGCGGCAGCGAAGAACAAAAAGTTAGCAAGAACGGTCCCTGCGGTGACGTGGCGGCGGAAGTCGCCGTATTTGACGAGCCGCTGCTCCCGCGTAGTGGCCTGGTGTTCCTCCTGCTGGAGCGCGGCCATCATAC
>CALXIG010000025.1 GCA_944388305.1 uncultured Clostridia bacterium | reverse complement strand
CCTTCCGGCGGCGCTGACGGCTTTCTGGACAGCGGTGCCCGGCGTCTTTGACCTCTGTGGGTGCCCCTGGCGGAATTCTCTCGCAGGCAGGGCGGCGGAGAGCTTCTGCCGCGGGCCGTTTGCCAGGCGGATGCGGCGGACGGCGGTGTTTTCCATGGCCGGAGCGGCGCTTTTGGCGGCGGGAATGTGCGGCGTGACCGCGCTGGCCGGACTGTGGGGGGAGGATTCCCTGCGCCGGGCATTCTGCCTGGCAGCGGGCGTTTTGCTGGCGCTGGCGCTGCTGGGCGTCTTTCTGGCCTATACCGGACGATGCCGGAAGGTGTTTGCGGAGGTCGAGGCGCTCTCCGGGCGGATTGCGGAGATTCGGGCCGGACAGTTTACCGGTGCGCCCGCCCTGCCGCCCGAGGCGGAGCTGGCCGCTGTTTCCCGGAACCTGCAGGAGATAGAGAAGGGGATGGACGCGGCGATTGAGGAGCGAATTCGAAGCGAGCGGATGAAGGTCGAGCTGATCGCCAATGTTTCTCATGATCTGAAGACGCCGCTCACCTCCATTCTCAGTTACGCCGACCTGCTTTGCGGGGAAGAGCTGCCCGAGCCGGGCATGGACTACGCGCGGATCCTGCGCAGCAAGGCGCTGCGGCTCAGAGAGATGGTGCAGGATGTGTTCGAGGTGAGCAAGGCGGCCTCCGGACAGCTGCCGGTACGGCTTGAGCGGCTTGATCTGGGGAAGCTGATCCGGCAGACCCTGGCAGATATGGCGGAATCCATCGAGCAGAGCCCGGTCCGGATCCGGGAGGAGCTTCCGGAGACGCCGGTTCCCATTCTGGCGGACGGGCAGCGGCTCTATCGGGTCTTTCAGAATCTGATTCAGAATGCGCTGCAATACTCGCTGCCCGGGTCGCGGGTCTATCTCCGGCTGGAGGCGGAGGGAGGCTGCGCGGCGGCCAGCATCCGGAATACCTCGCGGGAGGAGCTGGACCCTGCCGCCGATTTTACCGGGCGGTTTGTCCGCGGAGACAGGAGCCGCACCGACGGCGGCAGCGGGCTGGGGCTGTCCATTGCCCGGAGTTTCACCGAAGCCTGCGGCGGGAAACTGCGCGTCAAAACAGACGGCGACCAGTTTACGGTGGTGGTGGAGTTTCCACTGAGCGAGCAGGACGAAGATTCTTCCCCGGCATCATGACAAAAATTAAACGGCGGATGCCTGAAATTTGGCATCCGCCGTTTCTGCATCTCTTTTTTCTGTTCCAAATTGCCGGAAGAGTTCCGGCAGCTCCGGAAAAATACTTACAGTTCGACCATTTCGCCGGGACACACAATCAGCGCGCCGGGCGCGGTGAATTTCTGCGCGCGGTCGAGGTCAAACAGCTTCCCGGGGGACATGTGGACGGGGATGGTGTGCTTCGCGGCGATCAGTCCGGCGCAGCGGATGGTCTCCGGGATGTCCATCGTGTAGGTGAAGTCCATCGGCAAAACGGCGTAATCCAGCTTCCGCTCTGCCATCCGCGCCATTTCCTCCGTCTCCCCTGTATCGCCCGCGATGTAGATGGAGGCGCCGTCCACCGTCAGAATATAGCCCACGCATTCCGACTTTTTGTGGTGGTGGTTGTATGCCTCCACCGCCTCTACGGCCGCGAAATCCAGCCGCAGTGTTTGATATTCGCCGTCCTTCAGCGCGTCAAAATTCTGCCAGATCACACAGCCGGGATTTTTGGCGGGCAGATCGATGCAGTTATGGTCGTGGTGCTGGTGGGTTACCAGAATCAGATCGGCCGGGACGTCGTACCCCTCGCCCGCAAACGGGTCGATATAGATCACCCTGCCGCCGGTCGTGGTCACGCGCAGGCTGCCGTGCCCCTGATAAAGCAATGTTGCCATATGGAAAACCTCCTAACGCCTGTTTGTGAAATCGTAACTGCTGCCGCGCTCTTCAGCACCGGGCTATTCCGCCCCGCCAGCGAGCGTGATGCCCAGCTCTTCCAGCTGTTTTGCGTCGATGGGGGAGGGACAGCCGCTCATCAGCTCGCTCGCATTCTGCACCTTGGGGAAGGCGGTGACGTCGCGGATGTTGTCGGCGCCGCACAGCAGCATGGCCAGCCGGTCAAGCCCGAGCCCCAGTCCGCCGTGGGGCGGCGCGCCGTAGCGGTAGGCCTCCACCAGAAAGCCGAACTTCGCCTCGATCTCCTCATCGGTGAGGCCCAGAAGCTCGAACATCTTCTGCTGGAGCTCATAGTCGGTGATGCGGATGGAGCCGCTGCACAGCTCGATGCCGTTTAAGACCAGGTCGTAGGCCTTCGCCCGCACCGAACCGGGGTCGGACTCGAGGAAGGGGATGCACTCGTCCATCGGCATGGTGAAGGGATGGTGCATCGCGACCCAGGTTCCCGATTCATCGTCCCACTCAAAGAAGGGGAACTCGGTGATCCACAGGAAGGCGTATCCTTCAGGAATGATGTCCATGCGTTTGGCGCAGATCTGCCGCAGCGCACCCAGGACGGGCAGCGTCACCCGGTCCTTGTCCGCCACGATGAGGGCGGCGTCCCCCTTCTCGCAGCCCAGGCGGGCGAGGATGGCGGAAAGCTCCTCCTCGCTCAAAAATTTGGCGAAGGAGCAGGCGGGTTTCTCATCCACCCAGCGGACCCAGGCCAGGCCCTTGGCGCCGATGCCTTTGGCGTGCTCGGTCAGCTTGTCGATCTCCTTGCGGGTGTAGGTGGAAGCGCCGTTTTTGACCACGATTCCCCGGACGCTGCCGCCGTTTTCCACCGCAGAGGCGAAGACGGAGAAACCGCAGCCTTTCACCAGGTCGGACAGATTTGTAATTTCCATGCCGTAGCGGATGTCCGGCTTGTCGGAGCCGTAACGCTCCATCGCGTCGCGGTAGGTCATGCGGGGCAGCGGCTCGGTGATGTCGACATTTTTGAGCCGCTTCATAATGTAGCGGACAAAGCCCTCGCCCATGTCGAGGACGTCTTCAGTGTCGACAAAGGACATCTCCATGTCGATTTGGGTAAATTCCGGCTGACGGTCGGCGCGCAGGTCCTCGTCCCGGAAGCAGCGGGCCAGCTGGATGTAGCGGTCAAAGCCGGCGATCATCAGCAGCTGCTTGTAAATCTGCGGAGACTGAGGCAGGGCGTAGAAGCTGCCGTTGTGGACCCGGGAGGGAACCACGTAGTCGCGCGCGCCCTCGGGGGTGGATTTGATCATCATCGGCGTCTCGATCTCGATAAAGCCGTTCTCCGCGAAATAATCCCGGGCGGCGCGGGCAAGCTCCGCGCGGAACATGATATTTTTCTGCAAAGCGGGCCGGCGCAGGTCGAGGTAGCGGTAGCGCAGCCGCAGCTCCTCGTTGGTGTCGTTCTCATCGCTGATGTGGAAGGGAGGCGTCTGAGCTCTGGAGAGGATGCGCAGCTCGGTGACGAAGATCTCCACCTCGCCGGTGGGAATGTCGTGGTTGACGCTCTCCCGGCGGCGGACGGTCCCCTTCGCCAGCAGCACGTACTCGGAGCGCACTTCCTTGGCCTTGGCGATTACCGCCCGGTCAGACTGCTCGTCAAAGATGAGCTGAACAATGCCGGTGCGGTCGCGCAGGTCGATAAAGACCAGCTCGCCCTTGTCCCGCTGTTTCTGGGTAAAGCCTCCCACTACAATTTCCTTGCCGATATCTGCAACCGAAACCTCGCCGCAGTAGCAGCTGCGTTTCAGGCCCTGCATCGTTTCTGCCATAGTTTTCACCAATCCTTTTGTTATTCTTGCCCGTCAGGCTGAAGGGAAATTCCCTCCAGCGCGCCGGTTAGTTCCGCGATCTGCCAGTTGCTGAAAAAGCGGGCAAGCTCCTCGCCGAAGCCGGTTTCCGCGGTTTCACCGGTCGCGGTGCTGCGAATTTCCGCCCGCCCCGCAGCCAGGCTGTTTTTGTCGAGCGTCATGGTAAAGCGCGCGCCCGTCCGCTCCGCGCAGGAAAGATCTTCCGCGGGCGGCAGCCCCATCAGGCCGCATTCGGCCGCAAAACCCTCTCCCCGCAGGCCGGCCGCCATAGCGGCCGCTGCGATTTCCGCCTCCTCATCCGCCGGCGCGATGTAGAGAACGCAGGGATCCGGCGCGGGGAGTTCCACGCCCTCCTCTGCCAGGGCGGTGAGCAGCTGTTCTCCGCCGATGGAAAACCAGGCGCCGGGGATCTCGCTGTCCAGCCGTCCGCCCGCGCAGATGGGCGTCTCCCCCCGGAGAAAGGCAAAGGTGCCCGGAGACAGGGAGGAGGGGCGGGCATCGAGGTTCATCGCGTCCAGCCGGGCCGCGAGGGAGGCTGCGCCTTCGCATGGGCCGGTTTCCAGCCGGAGGTCGGGCAGTCCGGCGAGGGCGAGAAAATCCCCCGCGAGGGAGATGAGTTCCGCTGCCGCCGCGGGATAGGGCGGACCGAAGAGCGCGGCACAGAACTGCCGGCCCTCCGGGGTGTCGAAAAAGCCGCACAGTTTACAAGGCAGCCACTCCGCGGGCAGTCCGCTTCGAAGCACCGCCGCGGGGAAGGCTTCCGCGCCGTCCAGCCGGGCAAAGCGGATCTCGCGGAACCCGCCGAGGTGAAGGGTATCGAGAAAGATGCGCTCCGCCGCCTGCCAGCGGCTGCTCTCGCCGGGAAGAATGTCATGAAGCATGCGCGTTCCTGCTTTCCAAAAAATTTTGACAACAAAAGCAAGGGATGCTGCCGGCGTCCGCAGACGCGCAGGCAAAATCCCCGCTTCAGATCATGCGATTTTCAAACTGCCTACCTGCGCGGGTTGGCGATATTGCGCCAGTCGAGATCGCCGCGCTCCAGGCCGTGAATCAGAATTTCGCCAGTCGCCATATTGGTTGCGACCGGAATGTTGTGGACGTCGCAGAGGCGGAGCAGGTCCATCTCCCGGTTTTCATGGGTCTTGGTGGTGAGGGGGTCGCGGAAAAAGAGCAGCATGTCAATCTCGTTGCAGGCGATGAGCGAGGAGATCTGCTGCACGCCGCCCTGCGAGCTGCTCAGATAGCGCTTGATTTCCAGACCGGTCGCTTCAGAAATCATCTTGCCGGTTGTGGCGGTAGAACAGAGCTTGTGCCGGTTCATGATGCCGCAATAAGCGATACAGAACTGAATCATCAGCTCTTTTTTGGTGTCATCGGCGATGAGTGCGATGTTCATTCACGGTTCCTCCTTCGTTTTTGAACATGTTCGGTGGTTGGTTGGAATGCTGGATCGGTAAACATCTATGTATGGTAAGGACGAAAACCTTTCGTCAGGAGAAGATTAAGGGAACATAAATCCCGTCGAGCCGCTGGGAAAGGGCGCGGCAGATGCGGGTGACGCGGTGGCTCTCCCGCAGGGCGATCCCCCTCGTCAGCTTGAGCTGAATGTCCGGGTCGTCCGGCATGACGCCGATCAGCTGGGAGCCGACCCCGTCGATGACGGCATCCAGGTCGGTGATGGAATCCCGCCGGATCATGCGTTCATCCACCCGGTTAATCAGGAGGCGGTGGGATTCAAAGCCGTTTTTTTGCAGCGCGCGGGCCATCTGTCCCCCGTCCCGCACACAGATCCGGTCCGGCGTGGTGACAATCAGCGCGAGATCGGCTGTGGCGGCCGTCGCCTTAACTGAAAAGCCAAGGCCGGCGGGCATATCGAGTATCAGTCTGTCAAAGTGTGGCCGCAGTCCTTCCACGAGCAGCCTGATGTCCGCGAGATCCATCGGCGCCTCCAGGCTCACCGGGGCGACGATCGCATTCAGGTTCTCGTTCAGGGGGGATTCGGCGATGGCCTTGCTGATGGTGCAGCGCCCCTCCAGGAGGTCGCCCAGATCATAGACCACCCGGTCCGAAATCCCGAGCATCAGATCGAGTCCGCGCAGCCCCGCGTCAAATTCAATCAGCAGGACCCGCTTTCCGCGCAGGGCGTCCCCCAGCCCGAGGCCGACGCAGAGCGTCGACTTGCCGACGCCGCCCTTTCCGGAAGTCAGCGTGATGACCTGATAGGAATTTGTGGCTGCCGCCTGTTTTTCTGCGCTCACCAGATCCCGACCTTTCCTCCGGGATGCCTGAAAAAGACTCCGGCATACGCACCCAGAATAATACATTATTTATTATATCATAAAATTTCGACTTGCGCTAGTATTTTCTGTAAATTTCTGCTGTTCCTCTAAAAAAGGGGAATGGAAACTATGCACGTTACACTTTACTCAGCTGCTGTGTTATCTCGTCCCAGGACAATCCGGTCGTACGCTTCGAGGATTGGGCGGACGATATTGCGGGCGTTTGCGCCGCGCTCGAGCAGAATGCCGATGGCGATGCCGTCCTCGCCGGCATCCGGCAGGAAGGCGATGGCAGAGGAGCTGAAGGTGGTGTTGGTGACCTGCGGCGTGCCGGTTTTGAGGGCGACGTCGTAGGGAAGGGTGGAGAGGCTTGTTTTCCAGCCGAGTGTGCCTTCCAGCTCGGGGACGGCCTCGGCCGCGCCCAGCATACCGGCGCAGATGGCGGCATAGGTCTCGTCCGACATGGCAAATTCGGACATGACCTCTGTTTCGGTTGTTTCGAGAACTTCAGAATCGTCGTAGCTGCGCACCTCCTGGATGAGGTGGGTGCGGTAGCGGGTGCCGCGGTTGGCGAGGGTCATCGCCTGGGCGGCGAGCTGAAGGGGGGTGACGGCGGTGTCCATCTGCCCGATAGAGGTCTGGCAGACGTTGCCGGGCTGCCAGACGGTGCCCAGCCGCTCGGAGCGGTCCGGGCCGGAGATGCCGCCTGTGGCGGTGCTGAGTTCCAGGCCGGTATCGGTTCCCAGCCCGAGGTAGTGGGCGTATTCCTGGATTTTGTCGATACCCAGCCGGCGGCCGACGTCGTAGAAAAAGATGTTGCAGGAGACGGTCAGCGCTTTGACGACATTGGTCGCGCCGTGGTAGCCCAGGCAGGAAGGACGGAAGGTGTTGCCGGGGATGTAGTCGTAGTAGGTGTAGACCCGGCGGCAGTCCACCGTGTCGGTGGGGGTGATGACCCCTTCGGTCAGGGCGCCGGCGGCGACCACCGTTTTAAAGGTGGAGCCGGGACGGTAAAGGCCGTCGAAGGCGCGGTTGAGCATGGGGAGGTCTTCCTGGGCGGCCAGCTCATTGTAGTCGGTGAAATAGTTGTTCAAATCATAGGTCGGGGCGGTGACGGCGGCCAGCACGGCGCCGCTCGAGGTGTCGAGCACCACCACTGCTCCGCCGACGACCTGGTTGCCGTTGTCCTCTCCGTCCGGGTCGTCGGGGAGGGCGCGGAGATAGGCGATATAGTCGGCGAGAATCTGCTGAATCTCGGCCTGGAATCCGGCGTGAATGGTCAGGCCGACATTGCTGCCCGATTCGGGCGGCTGGGTGATGGTCTCGCTCAGAATGGTGCCGTCCCGGCTCTGTTCGACGGTCTTCACCCCGTCGACGCCGTGGAGGGTTTCTTCCATGTACTGTTCGACGCCGAAGCGGCCGATCAGGGCGTTCATGGGATAATCCTTGTCGCGGTAGCCCACTATGCCGTTTTCCGGGTCGCCGTAATACTGTTCGGCGTACATCTGGCCAATCACCCCGACAATGTGGGGGGCGAGGTCGCCGTCCGGGTAGATTCGGATGTCCTCATCGACGATATCCACGCCGGGGAAGCGGTAGGAGAGCTCCTTGACCTTCATGACCGTCTCGGTCGAAACGTCCTCGGCGAAGGTGTACTGGTTGTTGTTGACCGAGAAGTCGGAAAGCACCATCCCATACCGCACACCGGCGATTTTGCGGGCAGTCAGATCGTCGTACTCCTCGCCGATGTCAAAAAATTCGGAGGAACGGAGGTTGTACATGCAGTCAGCGGCCGTCGCATAGACGTTGACGCCCAGCTTTTCCTTGAGAAGGGCGATGTCATCCTCACGTCCTTCGGTAAATTCCGGTTCGGCCTCCATCGTCATGGGGAGGGGATCGTACCAGTCCTCCCCGGCGTCCTCCAGCATTTCGATGAGGGCGGCGATGATGCGGTTGCGCTCCTCCCCGCCTGGCAGGAAGGAGTAGTAGAAGACGATGTTGTAGCCGACCTTGTTCTGGGCGAGGGGAACGCCGTTGGTGTCGGTGATTTCACCGCGGCCCGCCTTGACGGTGATGCTGCTGACCGTCATCTGCTGGGTCCGGGCGAGGAATTCCGCTCCGCGGACAATCTGGAAATTCATCAGCTGCAAAATATAGACGCCGCAGACAGCTGCCGCGAGGAAGCTCAGGATGATGAGGCGGCTGCGTTCCTTCGGTTTATATGGCTTTTGGGGTTTCATGGCAGGCTCCCTTCTTCGGAAACGGCGGCGGATACGGGAAATCCCGGCGCGGGGCAGAGCGCGTCCTGTCAAACGCGCCTATGCCCGCACGACGGGATTAAATCGGGTGGAAATGAGCCGCGTGAGCAGGTAAACCGGCGCCGCGGCGGCGATGGTGTACAACAGAACCAGCAGGAGCCGGATCAGGCACTGGCCCACATCCTCGTAGCCCCAGATCAGATAGGAGAAGACGAAGTTCCACAGGGTGCAGAGCAATCCGGCGGCCGCCGTCATCAGCAGCGCGTTGGCGGCGTTGACCTTGACAAAATACATGGAGAGCAGAGCGACGCAGACGCAGCAGATCATCAGCACCATGCCGTAGAAGCCGAACAGCTTGCCGGCCGAGAGGTCCCACAGAAGACCCGCGGCCAGCCCGAATCCGCCGCTGCCGGCCTCATTTTCAAAGAGCGCCACCGAGACAGCTGCCGGAATGAGGAGGACCGGCTTGACGTCCCCGATCCGCAGCAGGGCCGGGGAGGACTGAAGTCCGAAAAGCAGCAGGAGCAGCAGGGAATAGCAGATCCATTTGAGCGCCTCGCGGGCGTTTCTTCCGATGGTCATTCCGCCGCCCCGCTTTCCTCCCGGGCGCTCGCCTTTCCCAGAAAGTCGGTCAGCACGAAGACGTCCTTGACCTCGCTGATCTCGGTGACCGGGCGGATCACCGCGTAGCAGGTGATGCCGGACTGTTCGAGGGCGACCTCCTCCACCGTCCCGACCACCAGATTTTTCGGAAAGAGTCCGCTGGTGCCGGCGGTGACGATGATATCGCCCTCCTGCACCCCGGTGTCGTTGGGCAGCAGCTCCAGTTTGGTGAACCCGCCGGCGGAAAATTCCACCGTTCCGGTGATATTGCCGGTGTCCTTGGTGCGAATTTCCATTGCGCCGACGTTGCAGTCAGGGCTCAGGATGGTGGTCACCTGGGCGTAGGTGGGGCCGACCTTGCTGATATAGCCGATCAGCCCGGCGCCGGTCACCACCGGGTCCCGGACCGAGATGCCGTGCAGCGACCCGATGTCGATGGTGAAGGCGCCGAAGCGGTCGTCCGGGTCGCGGGAGATGACCCCTGCCGGCTGGAATTCGAAGTCGTCGTTCAGCTCCTTGAGGCCGGTGATCTGTTTGAGGCGTTCGTTTTCGGTTTTGGTTTCCTCGTAATCGACGAGCTGCTGCTGCAATTTGGTGATTTCCTCTTTGAGGAGGATATTTTCTTCGTAGTTGTCCCGCGCGTCAAGGAAGACCGACAGAAATTCCGAAATTCCGTCCGAAACCGCGGCGGCTGCCCGCTGTACGGGATAGACGACATAGGAAAGCAGTTGCTCCGGCAGCGTCGCGAGCCCTCCGGTCGAAGCGGCATACAGCATCCCGCCCAGGATGACGGCCACGACCGCCAGAATAATTTTAAACCGCAGGCTTTTAAAGAATTCCCGCAAGCCGCCGCCCTCCTTTCCGCATGGCTATCCGGCGATCAATAGCGGTTTTCCTCCTCGCTGAGCACATCGGTGAGCTTGTCGATGTTGTCGAGCACCATGCCGGCGCCCATCGCGACGCAGTCAAGCGGATTTTCGGCGATTTTGACCGGCATACCCGTTTCGTCGTGAATAAGCTTGTCGAGGCCCCGCAGCAGTGCGCCGCCGCCGGTGAGGGTGATGCCCTGGTCGATAATGTCGGCCGACAGCTCGGGCGGGGTGCGCTCCAGGGTGATGCGGATGGCGTCGAGGACCATCGCCAGCGGGTCCTCGAGGGCGCTGCGGATCTGGTCAGAGGTAATGACAATGTTTTCCGGCAGGCCGTTCAGCAGATTGCGGCCCTTGATTTCCATTGACAGCTCCCCGCCTTCAGGCGGGCAGGCGGAGCCAATCTCAATTTTGATATTTTCGGCCGTCCGTTCGCCGATGAGAAGGTTGTACTTCTTTTTGATAAAGTTGATAATGGAGGAATCGAACTCGTCACCGCCGACCCGGACTGACTTTGAGGCGACGATGCCGCCCAGAGAGATGACGGCGACCTCACTGGTGCCGCCGCCGATGTCGACGACCATCGACCCCTGCGGGTCGGCGACCGGCAGCCCGGCCCCGATGGCGGCGGCCATCGGCTCCTCGATGATGGAGACCCGCTTGGCGCCGGCCTGTTCGGCGGCGTCCCGGACGGCGCGCCGTTCGACGGCGGTGACTCCGGAGGGGATGCAGATGACCACCCGCGGCCGGACGAAGAATCCCTTGCCGATCGCCTTGTGGATGAATTCGGTCAGCATACTGGTCGTCACGTCGAAATCCGCGATGACGCCGTCCTTGAGCGGCCGGACGGTGACAATGGAGCCGGGGGTGCGCCCGATGACGTCCTTCGCCTCCTGGCCGACGCATTTGACCTTATCCGTTTTAGTGTCAACAGCGACGACGCTCGGTTCCCGAATGATGATGCCCTTGCCCTTCATGTAGACCAGGGTGTTGGCTGTGCCCAGGTCGATTCCGATATCCTTTGAAAATGAAAACATAAACCCTCATACCCCTCTGTTTATTTTATGGCGTTTCCGGCGCCGTTATTTCCGATTTTTCCGCCTGCTTTGAGAAGACGCTGGAGGAGCCTGCGCTCCTTCAGAATTCGCGCCGGCGGCGCGCGAAAATATCCGTCATTATTATACCCCTTTTTGGGGAATTGCACAAGATACTTTTTGTGTTTTGGCTAAATCTTCAAATGTTCTCGCGTGATTTCCCTATTTTTGGCAGAAATCCTGCAATTTATGACAGAGTTCGGCAGCCGGAAGGCCGACGACGTTGTCGTAGCTGCCCCGGATGCCCTGCACCAGCAGTCCGCCGTATCCCTGGATGCCGTAAGCGCCTGCCTTGTCGAACGGTTCGCCGGTGTCGAGGTAGGCTTCGATCTCTCCGTCCGAAAGCGGGTAAAACGCCACGTCGGTGGAAACGGCAAAGGAGAGCGCATGTTCTTTTTCGCGGATGGTGACGCCGGTGACAACCCGGTGCGTCCGCCCTGCGAGGCTGCGGAGCATTCGGGCAGCGTCCGCGCGGTCTTTGGGAATGCCGAAAATTTCCCCGTCCGGGGAGACGACGACGGTGTCCCCGCCGATGACAAGGGCGTCCGGATGCTCCGCGCACACCGCGCCCGCCTTGCCGGCCGAGAGGGCGCGGACCAGCGCTTCGGGGGGCAGGCCGGCGCCCATCAGCGGCTCCTCGTCAAAACGGGAGACCTGGACGGAGAACGCTTCGGTAATCAGACGGAGCAGCTCCTGCCGCCGCGGAGAGCGGGAGGCGAGGATGACGTTTTTTCCTTGCAGGAAGGCCGGACAACGCAGAGATTCCATGAAAATTCCTTTCCTCAGTGTATTTTTCCGGCGGTTTTTACGTAAAGGACAATCGCGGCGATGATGCAGAGCAGCAGCGCGATGTTCATCGAAATGTGGATGCCAAAGTCAAACTGCAAAACCGCCAGGTCGACTGAAAAGCTGTTGATGCCGATGGATTCTCCCCAGCAGAGCCAGGAGAGCCAGGAGACCTGCTTGGCCACCTCGGTGAGGAGGGTGCCCAGCAGCAGGCCGCCGAAGAGGTAGAGAATGAGCAGCAGAGTCCGTTTCACGGCTGTGCGCCCCCTTCCGCCCCATAGCCGGTCGAACCGAAGCCACCCTCGCCCCGCACGGTGCTGTCCAGCTCCTCCGCCTCAACCGGTTCGGGCAGGAGGATGGGGGTGACGACGAGCTGGGCGATCCGGTCGCCGGGCTGAATCGTGTAATCGATCTGGGAGTGATTGGTCATGGCGACGAGCAGCTCGCCGCGGTAGTCGCTGTCAATGACCCCAACACAGTTTGCGAGGGTCACGCCGAATTTTGAGGCCAGCCCGCTGCGGGGATAGACCAGCCCCACCGTTCCGGCGGGGAGGGCGGCGGCCAGACCGGTTGGAATCCTGACCAGCTCGAAGGGGCGGATGGTCACCGGTTCTTCGAGGCAGGCGCAGAGATCGAGGCCCGCGCTTTCCGGGGTGGCGCGGCGTGGGAGAATCGCCTGCGGGCGCAGGCGTTTGAATTTGAGCTGCATGGGGAAGCCTCCTTCTTTATTCAATTCCGCGGTAGTAGAGGCCGCGGGTGATCTCACCCGATGGCCTTGCGCCCGCCCGGTACTGCCGGATCACTTCCCGGACCTCGTCCGGTTCCTCCACCGTAAAGGAGAGAAGCCAGAAGTCGAGAAAGGAAAATTCCGCCAGCCGGTCGGACAGGACCAGCGGGACCGCGTTGAAGACAAAACTGACTGACCTGTCCTGATCGCAGCGGACGGGGAAGGAGACGCCCTTCCGGTCGGTCAGGAAACCCCGGCGGCGGCATTTTCCGCAGCCGGCCTGCGCCCTTACCGGGCAGCTCCGCACCGACATCAGCGGCAGCCGCCCATAGAGGAGCGCTCCCAGCGGAACGCCGCAGCGCAGCGCGCGCATTTCCTCCAGCTTCAGCTCGATGGAGCAGGCGGCGGCCTTGAGGCCGAGCGTTTCGGCCTCCCGCAGGCTGAGGGAGTTGGTCAGATTGAGCCAGGGGCTGCCCAGCGCCTCCATCCCGCATTTCCGGGCGAGGGCGATGTGGGCGGCATTGCTGCAAAAGAGGGAACGGACACCCAGTTTGCGCAGGCGGCCCAGCTGTTCGCACAGGCGGGGCTCGCTGTCAAACAGAAAGCGGGGCGGGACGGCAGTGATCCGGCCCAGTTCGCCGGCAAAGCGGGCGAGTCCCTCCTCCAGATCTTTTACGGGGAGCAGAATTCTGTCGAAATATTCCGTCCAGTTGTCCGGGAGCTGGCGGATATCATCAAATTTTCCCCAGATTTCCGGCGGAAGCGCTGGAACCTGCCGGACAGGCGGCAGAGGGAGCGGCCTGTCCCGGAAGGGGACGGCGGCGTCCTCCCGCATCCGGTCGAGGGACTCGACTGCGGTGCGGCGGAGGGCGTTGAAGGCCGAGGCGGGCATGGTCAGCCCCTCCTCGATTCGGGCGTCAAAAGTTTGGAGGAAATAGGGCGTCCCGCCCAGCTTGCCGAGAAATCTGCGGGCGAGCGCCTCATCCGCGGGGGCGGAGAGGGCTGCGCGGGGGATTTCGCCCCCGGCCGCAGCTTCATGCGTCCCGTCCGAGACGGTGAGCCGGGAGGGCGCGCCCTCCCGCATGTCGAGCCGCATCGAGACGGGGACCCGCTGGACATCCTTGTGGTACAGGCCGGCCAGATTTTTGAGAACCGGCGCGGCAGCTGCAACGTCCTCCCTGCGGCGGAAGCCGAACATCTCCCTCCCGATCGCGTTGTCGTAATACGCGGAGGTGAATCCGCTGCGGGAAAATACGGCCTGTAAAGTGTCGAGGTCGGGAATTCCGCCTTCCAGTGCGGCCTTGCAGGCGGTGACGGCGGCAGCGACGTACTCGGGCCGCTTCATCCGGCCTTCGATTTTGAAGGAATCGATCCCCATTGCGGCCAGCTCGGGGAGGCGGCGGACCAGCGACAGGTCCTTGAGTGAGAGGACGTTTTCCCCCGTCCTGGGCAGTCCGGGGCACCCGGCGGTGAAGGGGAGGCGGCAGGGCTGGGCGCACATCCCGCGGTTGCCGCTTTTTCCGCCGAAAACGGCGCTCATGTAGCACTGACCCGAGACTGACATGCAGTGGGCGCCGTGGACGAAGACCTCGATTTCCAGCGGCGTGGCGGCGCGAATGGCCGCAATCTCCTCCCGGGAAAGCTCTCTGGCGAGAACGATCCGGGAAAATCCCAGCTGCTCTGCTATCCGGGCGCCGGCGGGGGAGTGAATGGCCATCTGGGTCGAGGCGTGAAGGGGGATGTCCGGCGCCAGTTCCCGCGCGGCGGCCGCGACGCCCCAGTCCTGCACAATGAAGGCGTCGACACCGGCCGCGCAGGCGGCGCGGATGCAGGCCCGCAGGGCGGGCAGCTCGCGGTCGAAGACAACAGTGTTGAGCGCCTGGTGAATTTTGACTCCAAAGCGGTGGGCGTAGGCCGCGGCCTGTTTCAGCTCATCCGGGCCAAAATTGCGGGAATTGGCCCGGGCGGAGAAGCTCTTCTGCCCCAGATAGACGGCGTCCGCCCCGCAGCGGACAGCCGCCTCGAGGGTCTCCATCGACCCGGCGGGAGCCAGAATTTCGGGGCGGTTCATGCCTTGGACCCTGCCAGTTTGTCCAGTTCCTTTTTGAGTCCCTGGTTTTCCTTTTTGAGCTGAACCAGCTCCCGTTGGAGCTGATCGGCCTCAATGCGGGCATTGGCGGAATCTTCGACATAGCCTTTAATCTGTGCGCGGATGTGGTCCCCGTCGGCGATGGCGCGGGCGGACTCGTCCATCAGCTCCAGCCCCACCATGACGGCGGCGGCGGTCACCGACGCGCTCTCGTTGGCGTCCATGAAGCTGTTGATCCGTTTATCCAGGTCCTTGGCGAGTTTTGTGACATAGGAGGGGGACTCCTCGGTCTGGATGGCATAGGTTTTTCCGCAGATTACCACTTTCACACGATTGATCATCTTCCGTACCTCCAGTATTGCAAAGCGGCGGGCGCAGCCTGTAAATTCAGTTACCTCTATTATAAGACATTTTCCCTGTCGTGAAAAGTCTTTTTTGAGAAGATTTTGCAAAATCCCGCCGGAAGGAAGTTCCGGCGGGAGGTTGGGCGCGGATTTTTACGGGGCTCAGAAGCCGGAGAGCAGTCCGGCGGCGCCCGGTCCGTCAAACAGGAAAAAATGTCCGGCGAAGAGGACGGCGCAGGCGAGCAGCAGCTCCCTTTGCCCGCGCCGCGCGGGAGCCTGGCGCTCTCCCGCCAGACGGCGGACCAGCAAAAACAGTCCGTATCCCGCGAGCGCGCCCAGCACATTGAGCACCAGGCCGCCGGTGCCGGCGCTGCGGCCCGGGAAGCGGCTCAGTTCCATCAGCAGGGAAAACGCGAGCCCCGCCAGGAAGATGTTCTGCCATTTTTCCATCTTTTTGCAGAGAAAGGGCAGCATCGCCCCGAAGGGCACAAGGCGCAGTGCG
>CALXIG010000024.1 GCA_944388305.1 uncultured Clostridia bacterium | reverse complement strand
CTTATAAAAATCGACCACGCCGTACATGCAGCCGTGGTCGGTGATGGCGCAGGCGTCCTGCCCGGCCTCCTTTACCCGGCGGGGGAGCTCCGCGATCCGGCAGGCCCCGTCGAGCAGGCTGTACTCGCTGTGCAGGTGCAGATGGACAAACGGTTTCATGGCTTCCCCTCCTTCGGAACGGCGTCAAAATGAGATCGCCCCGCGGCAAAGGCCGGTCGGGCGCTACTTCGGCTGCACCACGAAGCCGGTGCCGGTCACTTCGGCGACCGCGTTGCCCAGCTCGTCCCGCACCGAGACGGTGTAGTAGCCGGTGCTGCGGCCCTGCTTGACCCGCCGGGCCTCGGCGATGAGCCGCCCGCCCCTGGCCGTGCCAAGGTAGGCAATCTGGCTCGACAGGGTGACCACCCCCGTTCCCGCGCAGTTGGACGCAACCGCGAAGGCAAAATCCGCCAGCGTGAAGATCGCGCCGCCCATCACGGCGCCCCGGGCGTTGCGGTGAACGCTTTTGAGCTCCATCGAGCAGCGGGCATAACCGTCCTCCGCCGCCTCAATGACCGCGCCGGCCGCCTCTGTCGCAAACCGGTCTCCGGCAAAATACTCCTGAATCTGCTGTAATTCCATCCTTTTTCGCTCCTTTTTGATCTGATTGCCGGGCGGGGTCACACCCCGCTCTTTTTCTGTTCCTCCGCGCGAAGCTCCGCCGCCGCCTGCTGGATGCGCTTGAGGCGGTGATTGACCCCCGACCGGCTGAGCGGCGGAGAGAGCATTCCGGCCAGCTCCCGCAGCGAACACTCCGGATTTTCCAGCCGCAGCCGGGCCAGCTCCCGCAGGTCCTCGCCGAGGTAGGAGAGGCCGCGCAGCTTCTCGATATAGGCGATATCGGCCACCTGACCGCGGGAAGCCTCCACCGTCTTGTCGAGGTTCGCCGTCTCACAGTTGGTCGCGCGGTTGACCTTGTTGCGCATCCCCTTGACAATTTTGATGTCCATCAGCCGCAGCGTCGCCTTTGTCGCACCGATAAAGGTGAGGAAATCCTCGATCTGTCCGCTCTCCTTGAGGTAAAGCAGCGGGACGCCCTTCCGCCGGGACTGTTTCCAGTGAAATCCGCGCACCCGGCCGAGCAGCGCGGTCTCCTCGGCAAGGAATTCGTCCGGCGCGGCCAGTTCGAGGTGGTACTCCCGCTCCGGGTTGACGATGGAGCCGTACAACAGGAAAATCCCCCGGAAAAAGGCGGCGACACAGCAGTCTTTCTCCACAAAATGCGGGTTGAGGACCGGAACGCCCAGTCCGAACCGCTCGCGCAGCAGCTCCCGCTGTCCCGCGTCCTCGATCAAGACGGCGTACCGCCCCTCCAGCCGGGTGCGCGGGTCAGTCCGCACTGTGACAAAGGCGCCGGCCAGCCCGGCCGCCAGTTGGGCGAACAGCTCGGCCGCGCGCTGGCTCTCGGTGGCAAAGACCTGTTCTTCTTCCGGAAATGTCCGGCTGAACAGCAGCATTCCGTAAAGCTGCGCCCAGCCGCAGCAAGCCTGTTTGGGCTCAATCCGGCAAAGCTCCCGCTTGACCTCCTGACTGAATGTCATTCCAACCCGGCCCTTCTACTTGGAAATATCCCGGTGCAGCACCCGGACGTTGTGGTTGTGCTCGGACAAAAACTGATACAGCAGCTCGGCGAAGGTGACGCTCCGGTGCTTGCCGCCGGTGCAGCCCATCCCGATCATCAGCTGGCTTTCCCCTCCTTCTGGTAAAGGGGGATGAGAAAGCTGACCAGGTCCCGAAGCTTCTCGAGCAGCTCTTCCGACTCGGGAGCCTGCATGACGTATTCCCGCACCTCCTGGTCCAGCCCGGTCCTGCTTCTGAGGCTGTCCACATAGAAAGGGTTCGGCAGGCAGCGGACATCAAAAACCAGGTCGACCTCGGGCGGAACGCCGTACTTGAAGCCAAAGCTCATGACGCTGATGAGCATACTGTTGCGGATGTTGTCCAGAAAAATGGTGTTCATCCGCTGCTTCAGCTCGTTGGCCGAGAGGTGGGTGGTGTCGATGACAAAATCCGCCCGCTCCCGGGCCGGGCGCAGCAGGATGCGCTCGTTACGGATGGCCTCCGCGATGTTGCCGGCCGCCAGGTCGAGCAGCGGATGGCGGCGGCGGGTCTCCTTGTACCGCCGGATCAGCTCGCTGTCAGCCGCGTCGATAAAGAGCAGCTTGTAGGCAAGGCCGCGGTCCCGCATCTGGTCCAGTTCCTCAAAAAGCCCGTAAAACAGGTCGCCGCCCCGCATGTCGGTGACGACTGCGACTCGGTTGATGCGGCTGTTGCCTGCCAGGCAGATCTCGGCCACCTTGGAGATAAGCTGCGGCGGCACGTTGTCGACACAGTAAAACCCGATGTCCTCCAGCGCGTCGATCGCCCGCGATTTTCCCGCGCCGGACATACCCGTTACAATCAAAAAATCCATAGTTGTTCCCTTTCCTGCCTGCTGTCAGCGGAAAAGCTCGACCTCCCGCTCCAGTTCATACCCCGTCTGTTCCCGCACTGTCCGCCTCACCTGCTCGATGAGGGCGAGGACGTCGGCGCAGGTGGCGTTTCCCACGTTGATGACGAAGCCGCTGTGCTTTTCGCTCACCATCGCGTCCCCGACCCGCGTGCCCTTCAGACCGCACTGCTCGATGAGGGCGGCGGCATAGGCCCCTTCGGGCCGCTTGAAGGTGCTGCCCGCGCTCGGGAATTCGAGCGGCTGCCTGCTGCGGCGCCTCTCCATCAGTTCATCCATCTGCGCCCTGATCGCCGCGGGGTCGCCTTTTTTCAGGCCGAACGCCACCCGGGTGATGACATACCCTTTCCCGCTGTAGGCGCTGTGGCGGTAGCGGTAATCGAGCGCTTCCCCCGAAAACCGCCCGGGATTGCCTTCTTCATCGACATGCTCGCACCAGAGCACCACGTCCCGGTATTCCCCGCCGTAGGCGCCGGCGTTCATATAGGCGCCACCCCCGACGCTGCCGGGGATGCCGTAGGAAAATTCCAGGCCGGTCAGCCCGTGGGCGAGGGCCGTCCGGCAGGCTTCCGCCATCGTGGCGCCCGCCTCGCAGATCATGGTCTCACCCTCCACTGCGATTCGGGAGAAATTTTTCCCGAGGTGAAGGGCTGCAAAGTGCAGCGCCCCGTCGGCCACCAGCATGTTGGAGCCGCGCCCAAGCGTCACCAGCGGGATTTTTCCGCGGAGCGCCCGCACGGCCCGCGCGATCTGCGCCGCGTTTTCGGGAAAAAGCATAAAGGGCGCCGCGCCGCCGATGCGGAAGGTCGTATAATCCCGCATGGGGACGTCCTCCCGGTACGCGCAGCCCAACGCCTCACAAATTGCGCGAATTTCGTTTCGATTCTCCATATTGCCTCCTGTTTTCGGAAACTGCCGCCCAAAACT
>CALXIG010000023.1 GCA_944388305.1 uncultured Clostridia bacterium | reverse complement strand
AGGCGGACGTCTGCGCTGCCGGTCAGGCCCGCGATCCGGATGATTTCGGTTTCCAGCTTGCCGAGGCTTTCGAGCGGCTTCGCGATGGAATCCCAGCGGGCCTTGGCGGCCCGCATGGCCGCCTCGTCGGGCGGACGCACTGCGGAAAGCTGTTCGGTCAATGTCATAATCGGTTCCCCCAATGTCAGGATTTTTCCTGCATTCTAGTATATACGCGATTGAGCCGCTTGGCAAGCATTCCGGCCGATTGTCGAAAAATATTGCTAAAGCGGCCGGCTTTTGTCCAGAATGCGCGCGAAAAAAGCGCCCCCGCCCTTTCGTTTCGGGAGCGGAGGCGCTTGCCTGCGCGGACTATTCGACCAGATACTGCGAAATTTCTGCCGCTTCCAGGGCGGAAAGCTGGCTCTCGGCAACGGCCGGAATCAGCCCGTCCCGGTCCGGAACGGCCGCGAGCACCTCGCTTTCCCGGCCTTCCGGCAGGATGCAGCAGGCGCGTTCGGATTCAATGGCGGCAGGGGAGCCGCCGTAGAGGCTGTCCGCCTCGCCGAGGTAACCTTCCCCGGCGTAAACCGGAATCACACTGCCGCCAGCGGCAGCCGCCGCGCTTTCCATCTCATTCAGCGCGGCCTGAAGCGCCCCGGTGAGGGAGATGCTGTCCTGATAGGGGCCGTATCCCATCTGCTGCGGGTAACGGGTGTCGGGGTATTGCAGCCCCGCTGCGAAAATCTGCTCAAATCCCGCTCCGGCGATCTCCGCGGTGAGATCGGCCAGGTAGGCGCGGGCCGCGGGCATGTAGGGGTTGAGCCAGGAGCGTCCGCCCCGGTCGGCGGCCTGATCCAGCCAGGTGACGCCGGCCTGATTTTCGTAGAGGTAGGAGGTTTCATAACTCGCGTGGGAGGCCGCGTCGTCCTGCAGGGCATAGATCCAGGCTGCGGGGGTGAAGCCCGCCTCCTCGATGGCGCCGGCAAGTGTTTCCAGTTCCTCCATTGTCATTGCGGAAGGGGAGATGGCGCCGCAGCTTGCCGCCAGCGGCACCGCCGACTGATAGGCGAGCGCGCCGCCCGCATCCTTCAGCGCGACCGCGACAGTGTTGTACCGCTCCTCATCCAGCGCGGCGAGGAAGGAGGCGGCCGACTGCGGATCGGCGGCTTCAGCCGCGGGCATCAGGATGGCGCGGATCTCCTCTTCCTGCGAGGCGGGAACGGAGGACTCCAGTTCAGAGGACTCCGGCGCGGAGCTCTCCGGCGGCTGCGCCGAAACAGGGCTGCTCTCCGGCAGCGAGGGCGCGGACTCCCGCCTGCCCTGCAGGTCGCCCAGCGATTTGGCGACGCAGTATCCCAGGAAAAACAGCAGCCCCATCAGCAGGATGAACAGCAGGACCTTGAGAAACCTGCCCCTGCGGCGCCTGCGGTTGAGGGAGCCGTAATGGTACCGTTTGATTTTGCGTTGTCTTGCCATGACAAACCTCCAAAATAGCCGTCAGATGGACAGTTCGTGGCCGATCAGGCCGTAAAAGGCGAGGGAGAGAATCCCGATATAGATCAGGGTAACCGGAAAGCCGCGGAAGGCCGGCGGAATCTTATCGCTGCTCAGCCGCTCGTATCCGAGGGCGATCAGGTAGGAGGAGAGCAGAAAACCGAGCCCCGTCCCCAGACCGAAGGCGACATGTCCCCAGAAGTCATAGCTGTGGCTGAGCAGCAGCGCCCCGAAAACCGCGCCGTTGAACGCGGAGAGGTGGATCATCGGGATGATCTGGGTGCGCAGCTTGAGCGGCAGCAGCCCGCAGCCGAGCAGGAAGAGAATATAGACTGCCCCCACGATCAGGACGTAGACGAGCGGCCGCCAGCTGTAGGCGTTTGCGCCGGTTTTGGAAAGCCAGCGGTCGGCGCAGTAAACCAGCGCCGAGGAAACCGTCGTGATGCCGGTGAGAGTCAGCCCGAAGAGGTTGCGGTTGTAGTGCTTGCGGGTGATGAAGAGCGAGGCGCTCACCCCCATCGCGCGGGTGAGCAGGATATTCTGCACGAAAAGCGCCACGACGGCGATCGAGGCCATCTCCGGCACCGTCGCGCGCAGCACCTCCATAAAATCACGCATGACGGTCCTCCTTCCGGCCCTTTTCGCGGGGCGGCTTTTCCAGATAAAGGCGCAGCTTTTGCAGCGCCGCCGCCAGAAAGCCCAGCAGCAGAAAGCCGCAGAAGGGCAGCAGCAGCGCGGGCGCTGTCCGCGTCACCCACTCGACCGGCCGGCCGAAGAGGGTCCCCTTGCCGAAGAGC
The DNA here is from genome assembly GCA_944388305.1 of uncultured Clostridia bacterium. GTDB lineage: Bacteria > Bacillota > Clostridia > Oscillospirales > Ruminococcaceae > Merdivicinus. The sequence goes on along the minus strand of CALXIG010000023.1, from coordinate 290 downwards.
TCGCGGACAAAGGCAACTGCCAGGGCGGTCCCCGCGAAGCCGAGCGAGGCGGTAATCAGCTGAACCAGCATGACCGGCAGCGTCTCGTGGTGGTAGCGGGACTCGCTTTTCTGCACGACCAGCGAGTTGGAGACCATCAGAGGCAGGTAAACACCGAGGTTGAAGACCGCCTCCGGCATTCTGGCCCGCATCCAGAAGGAGACGGGGAGAAAGATGACGGCGGCGACAGCCGCGCTCAGGATGACCCGGATGGTGTAGGGCATTTTCTTGGGAATAAAATAGGTGAACAG
>CALXIG010000022.1 GCA_944388305.1 uncultured Clostridia bacterium | reverse complement strand
AGGTCCACCGCGTACTGGTCGGTCATGCCGGCGATGTAGTCGCAGACCACCCGTTCCAGCGGCGCCTCCTCCCGGAGACCGCGGTAAAATTCCGGCAGCCGGTCCGGATTCCGGCAATAATATTCATATAAACGCTGCACCAGCGCTTCCGCCTTCGCCTCCTGGCCTTTGGCAACGGGATTTGTGTAGACGTTTTCGAACAAAAAGCGCTCCAGCATTTCCTGTGCTTCCTGAATATCGGGGTGCATCCGCACCGTCTCGCCGCTGTTTTCGGCAATGGAACGGATCACCGCCGTCAGCCGGGCGGATTTTCCCCGTCCCAGCCGGTAAACCGCCTCCCAGGGCAATTCCCTCTCGTCCAGCACGCCGGCGCGGATCGCATCCTCAATATCGTGGTTGACATAGGCGATTTTATCGGCCAGCCGTACAGCCTGGCCCTCGAGCGTCACCGGAAGCGGCACCCTTCCGCCATCCCGCGAATGGCAGGCGATGCCGTTTAAAACCTCCCAGGTCAGATTCAGGCCGCGCCCACCCCGTTCCAGGCGCTGCGCGGTGCGGACGCTCTGCAAATAGTGCCGGAACCGGCCATTACAAACCGCGTCCAGAGCGCGCTCCCCCGCATGGCCGAAGGGAGTGTGCCCCAAATCGTGCCCCAGCGCGATGGCCTCGGTCAGGTCCTCGTTGAGACGCAGCACACGTGCGATAGTCCGCGCGATCTGGGAAACCTCCAGCGTGTGGGTCAGCCGGGTGCGGTAGTGATCTCCCCGCGGGGAGAGAAAGACCTGTGTCTTGCGCTTCAGCCTGCGAAAGGCGTTGCAGTGCAGGATGCGGTCGCGGTCGCGCTGAAAGCCGGTGCGGAATGGACAAGGCTCCTCCGCCCGCGCACGCCCGCGGCTTTCCGCTGACCTCGCGGCGCGCGGCGAGAGATAAACCGCCTCAAACTCCGTCTGGAACTGCTCCCGGTCCATGCCGTCCCCTCCCTCACAGTGACTCTACCTATACTATACCGGAAACGGACAGCTTTCCCTTTATTTTTTCAGAAAAATCACTGCATATCTGCGTATTCCTCAATAATTTCCCTTGCAAAGACGGTTCCGTTTGTTAATTCTGTCAATTCTTTTTGGAATGTTTCCTTGCGGGAAGACTTGATGAGCATCGTCAGGGTGACGCGGTCGGTGAAGGAGGAGTCCTCGACCAGAATGTTATATTTGGGGAGGATGTAGGTCACCTTTCCGTACCAGCTGTAATCCATCTCCGCGCACAGGCGGGTGCAGGGCGTCATGTATTTTTTCCGCGCAGCTTCCAGGGCGATGGAGGCGCCGTGGGAGTAGGCCCGCACCAGGCCGCCCGCACCCAGCAAAATCCCGCCGAAGTACCGGGTGACGACCATACAGATGTCGACGACGCCGGATTTTTGCAGCACATCGAGGACCGGCACACCGGCCGTCCCCTGCGGCTCTCCGTCGTCAGAGCAGCGCTTGAGCTGACCCTCCCGCAGCGAATAGGCAAAGACATTGTGGGAGGCATCCCAATTCTTTTTGCGCAGCGCTTCGATAAATGCCAGGGCTTCGGCTTCGCTTTCCACGTGGCGGCAGTACCCGGTAAACCGGGATTTGCGCTCGACAAAGGAAGCCTGCGCCTCCCCCTCAATCGTGATGTAATCGGTCATCATCCCACTCCTTCCTGATATGACAAAGAGGCGGTGCGTTTGTGACACACCGCCTCATCGGACTCGGACCAGGCTTATTTGCCGCGGCCGAAACGCTTGTTGAATCTGTCAACACGTCCGCCGGAATCGACAAGTTTCTGCTTGCCGGTGAAGAAAGGATGGCATTTCGAGCAAACCTCGACGCTGATATCCCCCTTGGTGGAACGGGTCTCGATCACGTTGCCGCAGGCGCACCGGATGGTGGCTTTTTCATACTTGGGATGGATGTCTCTCATGCTGTTCACCTCTTTACAAATACTGACTCTCGAGGCATTCCAAACAACGCCCCCGGGGAGCACAGATTGAGTATAGTATAGCACAAAATCCGGCGAAATGCAAGCCTTTTTCACGATTTTTTTCGGACCGGAAAAAATTCCCGTTTCATCATGTTCCACGCGCGCTTTGCGAAATATTCGGGGCTTCCACCAAAAAAAATCAGTGAAATTCGTCAAAAAGTCTGTTCCTCCCCGCTTGACTTTCCCGCAAAAATCCTTTATGATAGTTGTAAACGATTACAGTTGAAAGGAAGGGAAGCATGGCCACCATCAAGGATGTCGCCAGGCTGGCCGGCGTGTCGGTTGCGACGGTCTCCCGGGTGCTTAACGCTTATGACAACGTCCGCCCGGAAACAGTTGCGCTCGTTCGGAAGGCCATTGCGCAGCTTGACTACCAGCCGAACTTCCTGGGGCGCACTTTGCGCCGCTTGGAGACGATGAAGATTCTCGTCGTTGTTCCCACCATTTCCAACCAGTTTTACTCCCGGGTGCTGAAGGGCATTCAGCTGGCCGCCCAGGCCGCCGGTTATCACACCATGCTCGCGATCACCAACAGCGACGCGGAAATCGAGCAGGAGCACATCGGCATGGCCCGCCGCAAGCTGGTCGACGGCGTGATTTTCCTGCACACAACGATGAAAGCGGCAGCTCTGACGGAGTTCGCCGCTTCCTGTCCCGCTGTTTCGGCCTGCGAGCTGGTTGAAGAGGCCGCACTGCCCACCGTCTCCATCGATGATTTTCGCGCGGCGCTCGACGGGGTTCGGTTTCTGCTGGAAAACGGCCACCGGCGCATCGCCTTTGTCAGCGCGGGCGGACTCTACAATTCCTCCCGATGCCGCCGGATGGGATATGAGCGGGCTTTGCGGGAAGCCGGCATCGAGCCGGACGAGTCACTCATCTTCGACGAAGGGTTTACCTTCAACGCGGGAAAACGGGCGGCCGGCCGGCTGCTCATGCTGGACAGGCTCCCCGACGCTGTATTCGCCACCTCCGATTCCACTGCGATCGGTGTGATTTCTGCCCTCGCGCAGCGTGGAATCCGCGTTTGCGACGACATTTCGGTGATGGGCTTTGATAACAATCAGATCGCGGAGTACTATCTCCCGCCCCTGACCACCATCTCGCAGCCGCAGTTTGATATCGGTCACAAGGCTTTCGAGCTTTTGCATGACAAAATAAACGACCTGTCCTGTGAGGACCGGCACATTCTCCTCCCCCACAGGCTGGAATACCGGAGTTCTGTAAAAATCCGGCAGAACCCCTGATGAAAGGAAGCGTTTTACATGGACAAAAAAGTAAGAGTCGGCATTATTGGCTGCGGCGGCATCGCCAACGGCAAGCACCTGCCCGCGATTCACAAGCTGGCTGAAAAAGGCTGGCTTGAGATCGTCGCCTTCTGTGACCTGGTAGAGGAAAGAGCGGTCAAGGCTGCGAGAGAGTACGGCACTCCCGACGCCAAGGTTTACACCGACTACAAGGAGCTGCTGAAGGACGAGAGCATCGAGTCCATTCACGTCTGCACCCCCAACCGTTCTCACAGCTTCATCACCGTCGACGCCCTCCACGCCGGCAAGAACGTCATCTGTGAAAAGCCGATGGCGATCAACTCCGCCGAGGCGAAAAAGATGGTCGATGCCGCGAAGGAGACCGGCAAGATCCTGACCATCGGCTATCAGACCCGCCAGCGCGCCGACGCCCGCTACCTGAAATCCGTCTGTGAAAACGGCGAGCTCGGTGAGATCTACTACGCGAAGGCCCATGCGGTCCGCCGCCGCGCGGTTCCCACCTGGGGCGTCTTCCTCAACGAGTATGAGCAGGGCGGTGGTCCTCTGATCGACATCGGCACCCACGCTCTCGACCTCACCCTCTGGATGATGGACAACTACAAGCCCAAGATGGTGGTCGGCACCACCTACAAGAAGCTGGGCGACCAGACCGAAACCGCCAACGCCTGGGGCGACTGGGATCCGAAGGAATTCACCGTTGAGGATTCCGCCTTCGGCTTCATCACCATGGAAAACGGCGCGACCATCGTCCTCGAGTCCGCCTGGGCTCTGAACACCCTGGATGTCATTGAGGCGTCCACCTCCCTCTCCGGCGTTCTGGGCGGCGCGGATATGCGCAATGCAGACGGCACCCCCGGCGGCCTGCGCATCAACAGCGTCAAGCACAACCGCCAGGTGACCGAAATTCCCAACCTGCAGGCCGGCGGCGTCGCCTTCTATGACGGTGCGTCCGAGGATATGGCCGATATTGAGCAGGTCATCTACTACAAGGCTATCCGGGAAGGCACTCCCATCTGCGTCAAACCTGAGCAGGCGTATGTCGTCACCCAGATTCTGGAAGCGATCTACGAATCCGCCAAGACCGGCAAGCCCGTTTATCTCAACAACGACTGATCTACCGGAAGTGAAACGAACCACCCGCCTCTTTGCGAGAGACGGGTGGTCTTTTATTTCGCTTCGTTTTCATTGGAGAGCGGCAGTTCAAACCAGAAGGTGCTCCCCTTCCCCACGATACTGTCCACCCCGTAGGCAGCCTTGTGCAGCTCCAGGACGTTCTTGACGATGGAGAGGCCGAGTCCCGTTCCGACCGCCGCGCGCTTGTGGCTGCGGTCGATTTTGTAATACCGTTCCCAGACCGCATCGAGCTGGTCAACCGGAATCCCGATGCCGGTGTCCACAATCTCGACGCGGGCGTTCTCCCCCTTGCGGAAAAGGCGGACGGTAATCTTCCTGTCGCTGCCGGTATAATTGATGGCGTTATTGATGAGATTATAGATCACCTGCGACAGCTTGCTTTCGTCCGCATCCACCCAGATGTCCGGGGCGATGTCGGTGACAATCTGGTAGCCGTCCTGCTCGATCAGTTTGGCGTAGCGCAGCAGAATGCCGTCGATCATTTCGGTCAGGTTGAGTCGGATTACGGTCAGCTCCTGCACGCCGGCCTGCAGCTTGGAAAGATCCAGCAGATCGTTGACCAGCCGGGTCAGCCGGGAGGCCTCATCAATCACGACCTGAATATTCTCAGGCGTGTTTTCACTGGGAATGTCCCGCATCATCTCGGAATAGCCGGTAATCATGGTCAGCGGCGTGCGCAGATCGTGAGAAATGTTGGCAAGCAGTTCCTTTCGCAGGCCTTCCGCCTTGGAAAGCTCCTTCGCGGTGTAGTTGAGCGTGCTGTTCAGCTCGGAAATTTCGCGATAGCCCTTGCCGTCAAAGCGGACGTCGTAGTTGCCCTTCGCAAACTGCTTGGCCGTCTCATTGATGCGGGTAATCGGCAGAGCGAGCCGCCGCGCCAAAAACAGCGACAGCACGAGCGAAACGGCAATCATGATAGCGGTGACAAACAACAGCTGGACCTGAAGCGTCCGCACCGTCGCGTCCACCGGCGATATGGTGGAGTTGAGGTAGAGGACGAGGTCGTTGCCGTCCGGCTGGCGGACGATCCGGACGAGGATCAGGCTTTCGATTTCATCCTGCCGCGGAACCAGAAAATGAAGCTCCTGCCCCGCAAAGACAATGCCGGGCGTGTTGACCGACCGCTCCACATAGGTGCCGCCGTTATCCGCCGCCGCCAGGTAAAGCCGCGCCAGCTCGATCGGACTCATCCGGTGGATGCGGCAGTTTGGCAAAGTGTCGGCGGAGGCGACCGGGATGGTCAGATTCTGCATCCGGGCGATATAAACGCACAGCTCGCTGCGCGCAGCAATGGACTGAATCTGCTCATCCAGCTCGGTGCCGGAGATACTGGCCGACACACTGCGGACCAAGGTATCGGCCGCCGCCTGGATATCCCTTGTTTTAATCCCCTTGTAAAACTGATCCAGCAAAACCACCTGAAAGGTCCAGAGGAGCGCCAGCATCGCCAGCGTAAAGCCGGCAAAGGCCGCCGCCAGCTTCCATTTCAGCGGCGCCTCCCGAAAATTATGCTTCAAAGCGGTATCCGACCCCTCTCAGCGTCACGATAAATTTGCTGTACGGCCCGAGGCTCTTGCGCAGCAGCTTAATGTGGGTGTCCAGCGTGCGGTCGTCACCGTAAAAGTCGTAACCCCAGACGTTGGTGATAAGATTCTCGCGGGAGAGGGCGATGTTGCGGTTTCGCACCAGATAAAAGAGAAGATCGTATTCTTTCGGAGAGAGATCCACCTTCTTGCCGTCCACCGTCACAATCCGGCCGGTAAAATCGACAGTCAGCCCCTCAAAGCGGCAGATCTCCTTGCCGTTATCCGGGGAGGCGGCGGCACTCCGCTTGAGAATCGCCTGAACCCGCATCATCAGCTCCCGCGGGGAGAAGGGTTTGACGACATAATCGTCCACACCGATTTCAAAGCCGTGAATCCGGTCGTATTCCTCTCCTCTGGCCGAGAGCATCAAAATGGGCGTGTTGGAGGTCTTCCGGATCTCGCGGCTGGCGGAAAATCCGTCCAGCTCCGGCATCATGACATCCATAATGATGAGATCGAAATGCTGGCGGCGGCAGAGTTCCACCGCCTCTATTCCGTCCACCGCCTCAGAAACCTGGTATCCCTCAAAGGCGGCGTATTTTTTGATTATCGTGCGGATCTGTTCTTCATCGTCGACCACTAAAATATGATACATTCCGTCATCTCCTCGCCGTATTTTGATTTCGCCATTATTTTAGCACATGGATGTGAATATTTTGTGACAGAAAGCGCTTGACATCCGGAAAAAGCCGGCTTATAATTGATATTGAAAATCATTCTCATTAAGGAGCTTTTTATGAATCACGATTTTTGGCACGTCATCGGAGAGGCGCTGACGCACAGCGTTTCGGACAGCCTGCAAATGGTCCCGATTCTGCTGGCGGTCTACCTGCTTATGGAATTTCTGGAGGGCCGGATGGAGAAGGTGCACCGGGCCGCGGGCCGCTTTCAGCGCTTTGGCCCGCTTATCGGCGCGGCGGCGGGCTGCCTGCCGCAGTGCGGCTTTTCCGCAGCGGCCGCGTCCCTTTACAGCAAAGGACTGCTCACCGGCGGGACGGCCGTTGCCGTCTTCCTTTCCACCTCGGACGAGGCGATTCCGGTCATGCTGGCCGGCGCGGTGGACTGGCGGCAGATCGCAGCTCTGCTCGCGGTGAAGGTTGTAATTGCGGCGGCGGCGGGATACCTCCTGCAGGCGACTGTCTTCCGCGGCGAGGAAGCCGCGTCCGGAGACGGCGGGCACACACATGGACACTGCTGCGCTGAAGGACGCTTCTCCTCCCGGCTGCGCAATCTGATCTGGCGGGCGGCGGTCCGCACCGTGCAGGTGACGCTGTTCGTCATGCTCACCGTCACCGTCATTGAGATTGCCCTCCACCTCATCGGGGAGGAGCGCCTGGAGAGCCTGCTTCTGACCGGGAGTCCGCTTCAGCCGCTGCTGACCGCGGCCATCGGCCTGATTCCGGGCTGCGCGGTCTCCATCCTGATCACCGAGCTGTATATCGGCGGCAGCATCGGCTTCGGCGCGGCGGTCGCCGGACTTGCCACCGGAGCGGGAGTCGGCTACCTGGTCCTCATGCGGGAGTGCAGCGACCGCAGAAAAGCGCTCAGGCTGATCGCGCTCACCTATCTCTGCGCCGCCGTTTCCGGCCTGTTGCTGGCCCTGCCTGTGAGGTGAGAAAATGAAGGAAAAAATCGACGTTCTGCTGCAAAACGCCGGACTGAAGCGCACCCGGCAGCGGGAATGGATCCTCTCTCTGCTGGTGGAGGGGGACGTCCATCTGACCGCGGAACAAATCTACAGTGCGCTGAAGGCAAAAGGCCAGCCCTTCGGGCTGGCCACGGTCTACCGGACCCTCGCCGCGCTGGAGCAGAGCGGGATTCTCTCCAAAACCGAGGTGGACGGGCGGCAGTCTTACTATTACGCAGAGGGCGGGCACCGGCATCAGCTTCTCTGCACTGGCTGCGGCAAGGTCATCCTCCTCAGGGAATGTCCGGCAGAGCAGTTTCTGCGGGCAGTTGAGGCGGAGTATGGCTTCGCGGTGACGGGGCACTCTTTCGAGATTATCGGACTGTGCCCGGACTGCCGGAAAAAGGAGGAAAAATGAGCGTGTTTTCCGAAACAGAATACCGCGGCGCCGACTTTCGGGAAGTGGAGGCGCGGGACGAGGAACTTTCCGGACTGCATTTTTCCGGATGCCGGTTCGCGGCCGCAGATTTCAGCGGTGCACTGCTGCGCGGCTGCCGGTTTGAGGACTGCGATTTCTCCGGCGCCGGGTTCAACGGCCTCATTGCGGAGCGATGCGCCTTTTTGAACTGCCGCTTCCGCTTTGCAAGCTGCTTCGCGGCCGAATTCCGGGACTGCAAGATGACCGGCTCCTCCTTCGAGGAAGTCAACGCCACCGCCATGCGCATCCGGTCGGGAGACTGGTCGCTGACCTGGCTGTCCGGCATGGATTTCAGCAGGCAGACCCTCGACGGCGTCAACTTTTCCGAAGCAGACCTCAGCGAGTGCCGCTTTGACAAGGCCGTTCTGCGCGGCTGCATTTTCTCCGGCGCAAATTTAAACCGCGCGAGCTTCCGGCAGGCCGACCTGCGCGGCAGCAGGCTCGACGGGGTCAACCTGCTCCAGCCGGATCTGCATCAGGCGAAAATTGATCTCGAACAGGCGGTGCTCATCGCCGAATCGCTGGGCGCAGTTTACACGCCCTGATATTCCCGGACACAGGCGGCCTGATCGAGGGGGAAACGGAAAACAGGCTCTCCGATTTCCCCCGTTTTGGCGTTGCGGGGACAGAGGACCACATCGCCGGAGCGCTGGTTCGCAATGGCGAGACAGCGCCCTTCCTTTATCAGCGAAAAATCCCGGGGCCAGTCGCCGAAGCAGCTCTGCCGGGAAGCGGGCACCAGCCGGCCAGTGCGGCTGACCGAAAAGACAGCGATGGAGTTCTCCCCCCGGTTGGCGGCATACAGAAACCGCCCGTCCGGCGAAAAGATCAATGTAGAGCCGTAACTTTCCCCCTGAAATTCCTCGCTCAGCGTGGAGATCCGCTGAAGGAGCAGCGGGGACTCCCCAGTGTAGGAATACACAAGGATTTCGCTGCTGTATTCCGTAATTACGTAGGCTTTGCCCATATCTTCCCGCAGGGCGATGTGGCGCGGACCGCACTTTCTGGGGAGCAGGCTGGAACGGATTTCCTCCAGCCTGCCATCGGTCAGGTGATAGACGTACACCCGGTCCTGGGCGATGTTGGCCGAACAGACGGTGTCCTGCGCGGCGTTCAGAACAACGCAGTGCGCACGGCTCGCGCCGGGCGCGGTCAGCTCCCCCTTGCCCTGCCGGAGATAGCTGTTCATGCAGTCAAACCGCGCTGCCGCCGGGTCGACCGCCAGGGAAAAGACTTCTCCCGTTCCGTAGCAGGCGCCGAGCAGGCAATGGTGCCGGTCCGAATACGCGAGGTGGCAGAGCTGGCTGCCGGTGATGACCCGCCGGTCGGAGAGCTCCCAGCCAGTCTGTGCGCGGCGATACAGGCAAACCGCCCCGCCGCACTTTCGCTCCTCCGCGGTGAAAAGGAGGCCGTCTCCAAAAACAAAATAGGACGGCGCCGCCGCCCGTTCCTGCCAGACGGACGAGCCGTCCGTCAAAGACAGGGCGCAGATGGAGAGACCGCTCTCGCTGTATCCAGAAGCATACAATTCTTTCATTTTGCTGTAATTCCTCTCTGCTGTGTTGTAGTTGTTCCATTTTACCGGAATCAGAATCCGCTGCCGGCACCAAAACGAAATACAGTATTATTATAGCAGATTTTCCCGCGGGAAAAAAGGGATTTTCCGTTTATTTTTTGACGGAAATGACACGCCGCGGAACGCTCAGGGGAACCGCAGCTGTATCCGCTTCCAGCCGGCCTCCTCACCCCGCACCCGCGCCTGAGCCACATAAACCGGGTTATATTGGGGATAGTCCTCCATGGAACCGCCGATTTCCTCATAACGGCGGTAGACGCTCTCATACCCGACCGTTCCCCGGCCATGCTGCACAAAGGCCGTATCCGACCGGTTCCCCACCGTAAATTCCACGACGCTGGCGTTCAGCTCACGGTTGTAGCAGACCATCACCGCGTTGACCGGCCGGCCGAGGTCCTCCTCCACCAGCTTCACCGCATTTTTGGCCGGCGACTGAAGCACAATGGCAGCAAGCAGGAAAATCGCGGCGCCCGCTGCTGCGGCAGCCAGAACCGCAGCAGCAGCCAGCAGGACCATCCTTTTTATGTTCTTCCGCACGGGCGCTCCGCTTCCGATTTTGCGTTGCATAAAAAATCCTCCTTCTCCGCGGCATTCGGATTCGCCATATTCAGTATAATAAAACTGGTAAAAAAAGTCAAGAAGCGCCGAGAGATTTCTGTCATTTTCAAACAAGCGGCTGCGGCAGGAATCTCTCGACTATTCCCGCCTTTTGTGCTATAATAGGGTATACAACCGACACACAGGGGGAAAATGGACAATGGACGGACAGACGGAAGGAAAAAATCCGAAACGATATCTCTGCATGGGACTGCTGGCCCATGTCGATGCGGGAAAAACGACCCTCACTGAACAGCTGCTGTTCCAGGGTGGTGCAATTCGCAAGGCGGGAAGCGTGGACGACGGAACGGCACAGACGGACTGGCTGGAGGTGGAACGCCGGAGGGGAATCTCGGTGCGTGCAGCCTCTTCCCGCATTGCGTACGGGGACGCCGTCCTCAACCTGATCGACACGCCCGGCCACGCCGACTTTGCCGGCGAGGTGGAACGGAGCCTCGGCGCGCTCGATGCGGCGGTCCTGCTGCTCTCCGCCGTAGATGGGGTGCAGGCGCAGACCCGCCTCATCTGGCAGGCGGTGCGGAAGCTGAGGCTGCCCGCCGTCATCTTCCTCAATAAAATCGACCGGGCGGGCAGCCGCTGCGCCGGAGTGCTCGCTCAGTTGGAGCGGGAACTGCCCGGCTCCCGCTTTATCCCGCTTCAGTCGGTATCAGGGGAAGGGACGGGGCAGGCGGCGGTCAGCAGCTTTGCCTGGGAGGAGGAGACGCTGCGGGAGGATCTGTTTCTCTCCCTCTCCGACTGCGACCCCAAGATGGAGGAGGCATTTTTAAAGGAAGAGCAGCCTTCCCCTGCCCGGCTTTTGGAAAGCCTGCGCCGCCTGACTGCCGGGCGGCAGGTCACGCCGGTCCTCTTTGGCTCCGCCAAGCTGGGAGTCGGATGCCGGGAGCTGCTCGAAGCGCTTGTCCGTCTGATTCCTTCCGCCGCCGGCGACCCGAACGGGCCGCTTTCCGGGCTGGTCTACAAGGTGGAGCACGACCCGGTTATGGGAAAGGCCGCTCACATCCGCCTCTTCTCCGGCCGGCTCAAAAACCGGGACGAGGTGCCGGTGCAGGGCCGGGAAACAGCCGGGAAAATCACCCAGATCCGCCGCCGGATGGGTGAAAAGGCGATGGATACCGGCGAATTCTCAGCAGGGGACATCGGCGTCGCCTACGGGCTTTCTTCCATTCGGACCGGCGACGTCATTGGGGAGCTGCCGCTTGACCGGCGCTGCTCCATTGCTGTTCCACTTTTGCAGGTGCAGGTCTACCCTGAAAAAGAAGAGGAGCTGCCCGCGCTGGTCTCCGCCCTTGGCGAGCTTTCCGACGAGGACCCGCTTCTCGACCTGCTCTGGCTGCCGGAGGAGCGGGAACTGCACCTGAAAATCACCGGCGTCATCCAGCTGGAGGTTCTTGAAGAGATGATCCGGCAGCGCTTCGGACTCTCTGTCACCTTCTCCAGACCAACCGTTATTTACAAGGAAACGCCTGCCGCCAGAGGGGTCGGCTACGAGAGCTACACCTGGCCGAAGCCCTGCTGGGCACAGGTAGAACTGACCATCGAACCGCTGCCGCGCGGCAGCGGGGTTGTCTTCGAGTCGGCGATCAAGGAAAAGCAGATTTTCTACCGCTATCAGAATCACATCCGCACCAGTGTTTTTCAAAATCTCAAACAGGGCGTCTACGGCTGGGAGGTCACCGATGCAAAAATCACCCTCACCGGCGGCAGCCACCACACCATTCACACCCACCCGCTCGACTTTTTCGTCGCAACGCCGGTAGCGCTGCTCGACGGGCTGACCAAATGCGGCTCCATCCTGCTTGAGCCGATGCTCTCGGTCGAAATGACCGCACCGGAGGAGGTGCTGGGCCGGGTGCTGGGCGATATTCTCGCCATGCGGGGGGAATTTGAGACGCCGGTCATTGCGGAGGGCCGTTTCACCCTCAAAGCACGCCTCCCCGCCGCCGAATCCATCGACTACCCGATCACCTTCCGCTCCCTGACCTCGGGCAAGGGACTGTATTACTCGAGCTTTGACGGCTACCAGGAATGCCCGCTGGAACTGGGCAAGACCTGCCCACGCCGCGGTGTCGACCCTCTCGACCGGCCGAAGTGGATCCTCTGGGCGCGGCACGCCATCCAGGGGTGAGGGCAACGGACTGCAACACTGAAAGGAAGTGCCGTTCAATGATGACAATCTACGACTGGTTCGGCTATGAGCTTCCCTACCCGGAACGCTGCCGCCTCATCCGGGAAGCAGGCTTTGACGGCGTCCTGATGTGGTGGAGCGAGGATCTCGGGCGCGGCAGGGACTACCGCAGCGGCCCGGAAACCGCGCGAAAAGCCGGCCTGTTTGTTGAAAACATGCACGCGCCCTTCGCGCTGCAGGACGACATCTGGCGCGACACGCTCGACGGCGAAGCGGCGGAAAATCTCTATCTGCAATGTGTCGCCGACTGCGCCGCCTTTGAAATCCCAACGCTGGTCATCCATCTTCCCGGCGAAAATTTACCCTGTACGCCGGGCGGCCTGGACCGCATCCGGCGCGTCATCGACCGGGCGGAACGGCTGGAAGTATGCCTTGCCTTTGAAAACCTCCGGAACCTGCCAAATCTCGACGCCGTT
>CALXIG010000021.1 GCA_944388305.1 uncultured Clostridia bacterium | reverse complement strand
CCAGCGGATATCGCTGCCGCCTTTGATGTAGACATCCGTCCGGTCACCGTAGGTCGTGCTGATCCCGAACAGAGAGGTCAGCAGAAAAGCAGTGATCAGAATTGCTACAACAAAGAAGACGGGTTTTCCAACACGTTTCATGGAACAATTCCTCCAAGTATGTTTTTTTGCCCGCCGGGAGCTCCGCGGCTGGGCGCTAATATACTGATTATAGGATAAATTCCCGCAAAAGTCAAGATTTCGCGCCGCCCTTCACACAAAATTCACCCAGCGCCGCCCCTTGTTTTTTTTCGCGGGATATGCTACAATAGACAGCGTACCATTCGGCCCGCCGTTTCCCCGTGCCCGGCGGCGGTGTCCTTCCCGTCTGCGGGAAAAATACTTTGTTGCACGGAGAAATGGAGTCATCATGAACACAGCAAAAACTCAAACACTGGTACAAATTTCCCTCATCGGCGCGCTCTACACGGTGCTGACCCTCCTGAGCGGACCGCTTGCCTTCGGGACTGCGGCCGGAACCATTCAGTTCCGCGTCAGCGAAGCGCTCACCCTCCTGCCCCTCTTTTCCCCCTTTGTCGGGACCTGGGGCGTCGTCTTCGGGTGCTTCCTCTCGAATCTGGCGGGATTCTTTATGGGGACCAATGTTCTCGGGCTGATCGACGCCCCCATTGGAACGCTCGCCTCCCTGCTGGCCGCTCTGCTCACCTGTCTCATCGGACGGAAGATTCACAGCCGCGCGGCGCGGTACCTCCTCGCCCCCATCCCGCCCGTCCTTCTCAACGGCCTGATCGTCGGCTGGGAGCTGACCTTCGTCTTCGGCACCCCCTTCGGGCTGAATTTCTTCTCGGTCGCGGTGGGCGAAGCCGCTGTCTGCTACACGCTGGGCATCCTGCTCTGCATGGCACTGAGCCGCAATGAGTTATATAAAAGGCTGTTTGCCGACTGCCGCAAATCTGCCTGACCTGAACGTCCCCGGTCCCGGATGGGATCGGGGATTTTTGCCGCCGCGGAGGCGCCGCCCTTGACAAATGCGCCCGGTTGTGGTATGATGAGAACGCAAATAAATACACCTGTGCGCTTAATGCGCACATATTTTTTCACACATCCTCCAAAAGCGAGCGGCTGTGCAAGACACATGTCCTTCGGAAAAAGAATTTTTTGAACTGTTTGATTTTTGTTGACGGACAGTTTTTGATCTGCTATAATAGAGGATGGATTTTCAATGAGGTGAATTCATGAAATATCTGGTATTGCTCTGCGACGGCATGGCGGACACTCCGGTCCCGGAACTTGGCGGCAAAACGCCGATGGAGGCGGCGCGCAAGCCCAATATGGACACCCTTGCAGCCTCTGCCATCGTCGGCATGGCCAGGACGGTTCCGGACGGCATGAAGCCGGGCAGCGACGTAGCAAACCTCTCTGCCCTCGGTTACCAGCCGGCCGAATGCTACACCGGCCGCTCCCCCCTGGAGGCGGCCAGCATCGGCATCGACCTCTCCCCCAGCCAGTACGCCATCCGCTGCAACCTTGTCACCCTCTCGGACGAAGCGTCCTACGCGGAAAAGCGGTTGCTCGACTACTGCGGCGGCGACATTTCGACAGCGGAGGCAGCGGAGCTGGTGGACTGCCTGAACCGCCGCCTTCCCAGCGGAATGCGGCTCTATACCGGCGTCAGCTACCGGCACTGCCTGGTTTGGGACAATGAGGCGCCCGACCTGGGCAGCCTCACCCCGCCCCACGACATCTCCGGCCGGGTGATCGGGGAATATCTCCCCGATTCTCCGGAGGCGGCGCCCCTCCTCGACTGGATGCGGCAGAGCTGCGCGATCCTGAAGGATCACCCGGTCAACCTTCGCCGCATCGCGGCGGGCAAAAAGCCGGCAAATGCCGCCTGGTTCTGGGGACAGGGCCGGAAAGCGGCGCTCGAGAATTTCCAGAAGCGCTTCGGTGTCCGGGCGGCGGTCATTTCGGCGGTCGATCTCATCAAGGGGATCGGCGTGCTGGCCGGAATGGAGGTCGTCGAGGTGGAGGGTGCCACCGGCTATCTCGACACCAATTTCGAGGGCAAGGCCTGGGCCGCGATCGACGCATTCCGGCGCGGAAACGAGCTGGTCTACCTTCACGTCGAGGCCCCCGACGAGTGCGGACACCGCGGCGAGGCGGCAAACAAGGTGCGCGCCATCGAACTGATCGACGAAAAAATTCTGGGACCTGTACTGCGCTGGCTGGAATCGCAGGGCGATTTCCGGGCAATGGTTCTGCCGGACCACCCCACTCCGCTCGCGACCATGACCCACTCGTCCGACCCGGTCCCCTATCTGCTCTACAGCAGCGCCGTCCCCTTTGACGGCGTGTCCGCCTTCACCGAGGCGCTGGCCCGCGAAAATTCAGAGCAGAAGGGTCTGTTTGTCCCCGATGCCTCGGCACTGATGCGCATTCTCATCTAGCGATTTCAGTTGATGCGGTTCCGGCGTCACGGGCCTGCCTGACGCGGTTTCCCGAAATCAGCCTGCGGTATTTTCGAATTCTCCTGCGCGATATCCTCATAAAAAACAAGAAAAGGTGACCTTTGTGCTGAGAAATCAACGGAAAGAACTCGCGCTTGACGCGCTGCATGTCGTGGCCGGTTCGTTTTTGTACACAGCCGGCGTCTTCTGCTTCACGGCCCCCAACCAGATCGCGCCCGGCGGCGTCAGCGGCCTTTCGACCATGCTGAACGCCCTGTTCAGCATCCCGATGGGTGTGCTGACCTTCTGCCTCAACCTGCCGCTGTTGCTGCTCGCCTTCTTTTTTGTGGGAAAGCGCTTTGCAGTCAAGACGCTGATTACCATATCGGTGATGACCTTTTTCCTCGACATCGTGCTGCCGCATCTGCCGGTCTACCGCGGAGACATGATCCTCGGCGCGCTGATTGGCGGCGCACTGATGGGCGCAGGGCTGGGGCTGGTCTTCATGAGGGACTTCACTACCGGCGGCAGCGACATCATCGCCAAGCTCGTCCAGGTGAAGCGGCCGGATTTTCAGATGGGGCAGCTGATTATGGTTGTAGACATCTGCGTCGTCCTTTCCTCCGGTTTTGTGTACGGTCAGATTGAATCGGTGCTGTATGCGGGAATCACAATTTTCGTCTACACCAGGGTGGCTGACACCGTCCTCTACCGCAAGGGAAGCGGCAAGGTCGTCTTCCTGATTTCGCAGCGCGGGCAGGAAATCGCCCGCCGGATCATTCTGGAGTGCCACCGCGGCGTGACAATCCTAAACGGCCGCGGCGCCTACAGCGGGGTGCCCAGCAACGTGCTGGTTGTCGCCATCCGCGGCCGGGACTACTACAAGCTCAAATCGGTCGCCTCCGAGGTGGACGACCGCGCTTTCATCATCGCCTCCGACTGCGGCGAGATCTACGGAAATGGATTCCGCCCGGGAGATCTCCCGGAAACGGCCGCATCCGACTGGAACGGCGGTGCGACGGTCCCGATCCCGAAAAACGCCGAATAATAATCAAACATCCCCGCGCTGCTGGCCGGGGATGTTTTTGTTTGTCCAAACAGCCGGATTTGAAGGCTGCCGCGAAGGAGGCACTCATCCGGACAGACCTGTTTTCTCCAAAACCCCGCGGGCAGCTCCGGCTTCCTGTTCCATTTTCCGGTACAGATCGGAATCCGGGTCGGCAAGTTCCCGCCACGCGCGGCCGGTGGGGCAGCTCTCCTCCACCTGCTCGCACAGCGCGAGCAGGGCCTCGTTGGCGGCGGCGAGGTCTTCCGGCACATTCCCCGCCTCCACCGCCGCGAACAGCGCACCGTAAAGTTCCGGAAAGAGATCGCCGTCCAGCGGCGGGAGGACGTCCACATGGAGGAGGACCGTGTCTATCAGCCTATCCAGCTCGCCCTCCTCCGGCGCGGCGGAACCGGCGCAGAACGCCGCGGTCAATTCGGCAGTCTGCCGGAGCAGCTCCCACTCCTTGCGGTTATAGTCCGCTTTGGCCTCTTTGGCGTCCTCCTCCTGCCGGATTTGGTGGAATGCCTGCGCAAGCGGCTCCTCGTACTCGTCAAACAGGTCGAGAAGCGCCCCGTCTACCTCCCGCGAGAGGTCGGAATCCGGGTCGGCGAGCTGGAAGCTGTCCGCCTCCAGCGCCCTGCCGCACAGATCGCGGAGGGCGGTGCTGAACGCGGTGAGGAGGGCCTCCTCCTCTGCGCTCCCCCCTTCCCGGACGCGGATGGCAAGGTTTTGATACGGGATGAGGATATTCGGCTCCCACCGCCGGAAGGCGCTGCTCGGGCGGGCGGCGCCGATTTTGGCGGTTGCGATCTCCGCATACAGGGTGAGCTCCTGCGGCGTATTGCTGTCCGGATAGTTGTAGTAGACGGATTCGCCGCAGAGCGCGGCAAACCGGTCGGAAAGTTCCCGGAGCTCCGCCCAGGCCTCCCGGGTGTTGGCAGCGCGCTCCTCACGAAGCTCCCGGTTCTCCCTGAAAAGGAAGAAGCAGGCCGCCGCGAGGACCGTCACTGCCGCCAAAAGCAGCGAAATGGCGATGACGCCGGATTTTTTCATGGGAACTCCTCCTTCCGGAAGGAAAATCCGTTATTTTTTCGGCTTCCGGCCCATTTCAAGCACCAGTTCGCCGCCGGAGACGATCTGCTCGTGGGTGAGGAAGGGGCGCTCGAGCGGCACGCCGTTGAGCTTGGCCGACTGGATGTAGCGCAGCCCGTCCCCCGCGCCTTCGCTGACGACGGTGAAGGTCTTTCCGCCGCCGACCTGGATCTCCGCGCGGTCAAAGAGCGGGGTGCCGAGGGCGTACTCCACCTTGCCGGGGCAGACCGGGTAGAAGCCGAGTGCCGAGAAGACAAACCAGCTCGACATCGCGCCGCCGTCCTCATCGCCGCAGATGCCGGTCGGGGAATTGGTAAACCAGATGTCCATCAGGTCGCGGAGTTTTTTCTGCGCCTTCCAGGGTGCGCCGAAATAGTCGTAGAGATAGGGAATGTGGAAGGAAGGTTCATTGCCCATCGCGAACTGGCCCATCAGCCCGGTGGAGTCGGGGAACTGTCCGAGGTAGACGTACTTGCTCTCCGGCCAGGTGAAGCCCTCGCGGAAGAGCTGATCCAGCCGCCCGACAGCCGCTTCCCTGCCGCCCATCAGCTCCGCGAGGCCCTCCGGGTCGTGGAAAACCGACCAGGTGTAGGTCCAGGTGTTGTTTTCGGCGGTGTAGGCGCGGCCGCCCATGCCGCCCGCAAATTTGGGGTTGAAGTCCTCCACCCACTCGCCGCGGATGTCCTTGGGGGACATCCAGCCGTTCTCCGGGTTGTAGAGATTGCGGTAATTCTGCCCGCGCTTCTCAAAGAGGGCGGCGTCCTCCTCCTTCCCGAGGGCTTTGGCGAGCTGTCCGGCACACCAGTCGTCGTAGGCGTGCTCGAGGGTGACGGCGATGGCCTGACGCCGCTCCCAGCTGTCGGCGTTCTGGCAGGTCTCCTCCTCCCCCTTGGCGAGGGCGGGAAAATAGCCGTTCTGCTGGTAGCAGATGTCCGGTGCCTCGAGGGGGCGGTTGCAGCACCAGGGGAACATGCTCTCCTCCATCGCGTTCTTGCGGATGCCCTCATAGGCGGTCTCGTAGTCGGTCTCGACCCCCTTGGCGAGCGCGTCGGCAAAGAGGGAGGCCGCGTGGAAGCCGATCATGACCGGCCGGTCGCCCTCAAAGGAGGGAAAGGAGG
>CALXIG010000020.1 GCA_944388305.1 uncultured Clostridia bacterium | reverse complement strand
ATGACCGAAGAGGAACTCTCCCTCATTGAACAGTTCAAAGCCCGCCGCCTGCCGGCGATTCTGGTCATCAACAAGACCGACCTCATCGACAGGGAGCAGCTGCTCTCCCGCATCGCGGAAATCAGCGCGCTCTACGGCTTTGAGGCGGTGGTGCCGGTGAGCGTCGTCGAAAACGAAGGGATTTCCATCCTGATGGAAGAGCTGCGCGCCCACACCGGAGAAGGCCCCCACTTTTTCCCGGAGGACACCCTCACCGATCAGCCGGAGCGGGCCATCGCCGCGGAGATCATCCGCGAAAAGATCCTGCGCAACATGCGCGATGAGATCCCCCACGGCACCGCTGTTGACATTGAAAAGATGCGGGAACGGGAAAGCGGCGGCATCCTCGACATCGAAGCGACCATCTACTGTGAGCGGGATTCCCACAAGGGGATGATTATCGGCAAGGGCGGGGCGATGCTCAAAAAGATCGCCTCCGAAGCACGCGCCGACCTGGAAGCTTTCCTGGACGTCAAGGTCAACCTGAAGTGCTGGGTGAAGGTCCGCGATGACTGGCGCAATAGTGAAACCGCCATCAAGCAGGTCGGTTTGCGCTATGATGACTAGGCGGAAAATTCCGGCTGGCGGATTTTTCCCCGCATGGATCAGCCGCTCCCGGCGCTAAAAACTTCCAAATGTAAAATCTCCCCCGGCGGACATGCTAATAACGGGAGCCATCCCGTATTTTTATGCCGGAGGACAGTATCATGGAAAAAAATCCGCTCCAAAGCGCCTGGAAGCATTTTGAACAGACCGGCTCCATCGCCGATTATCTGGCCTACAAGGCACTGGAAGGAGGCGCGCCATTTGACGGTCAAGACCCGGGGCATCGTCCTGGGGCAGATCCCCATGCGGGATCAGGACAAAAAGCTCATCATTCTCACCGGGGACATGGGGCTCATTGAAGCCATCGGGCGGCATGTCGGCGGGGCGCGTTCCAAGCTCTCCGCCGCCGCGGAGGTGCTCGCCTACGACGACCTCTGCCTTTTCTCCGGCAAGAGCGGCTACATCGTCGATTCCGCCGACCTTCTGCGGAATTTTTACGGCCTGCGGGCCGATTTGCATTCTCTCTCCCTGGCGGGATATCTGTGTGAGCTCACACGCTTCATCCTCCCCGACCGGGACAACGGCGGGGCCTGCCTGAAGCTTCTGCTCAACACCCTCTGGCTTTTGGAGCAGGGCAGGCGCTCCCCCGCCCTGCTCAAGGCGGTATACGAGCTGCGGCTCCTCTGCCTGTCCGGCTTTGCGCCGGACCTCTCCGGCTGCCTGCACTGCGGCGCGGAGGAAGGGCTTGCCTTCTTCCCCCTCGACGGGACGCTGCTCTGTCCGGCCTGTCTGGGAACCATGCCGCCCGACAGGCCGCGGATGCCGCTGCCGCAGCCCGTCTTCCTTGCCATGCGCCACATCTGCGAGGCGCCGGACGAAAAGCTCTTTTCCTTTAAGCTCACCCCCGACAGCGAGGCTGCCCTGGGAAAGGTAACCGAAGCCTTCACCCTCTGCCAGACCGGCGGGCGGTTCAAGTCGCTGGATTTTTACAAGACGATTTGCTGACAACAAAAGGAGGCACGTATGAAAGCGCTGACCACTTTGCCGGAAGGCTTTCACGAAATTTACCGGCTGGACCTTCAGCATGACAAGAAAAATGCCCTCACCGTAAACGGCCTGTCGCTCCTCATTCTGGCGGCGTTATTGGCGCCGGGCCTGGCCCTGGTCCCCATGGGGACGCTCATGGACCGCTCGGACACCACCTTCTTTTTCCTGCGCTGGGGCACACTGATTGTGGGGCTCTTCGCCTACCTCGTTTTGCATGAGTGGACGCATGGACTCGCCATGAGCCGCTACAGTGAGAGCAGAGTCCGATACGGCTTCACCGGCCTTTACGCCTACGCGGGCAGCAGCGACTACTTCCAAAAGCGCGCTTACATCATCATCGCCCTGGCGCCCCTTGTCCTGTGGGCGGTCCTGCTGCTGGCGGTTTTGCTTCTGGTTCCGGAAAGCTGGTTCTGGGTCGTTTACTGGCTTTTTATCGCCAATGCGAGCGGTTCCGCCGGGGACATCTACGTGGTGTGGCGGTTTCGGAAGCTTTCCGGTGATATCCTCGTCCGGGACGACGGCGTTTCCATGACCGTGTTTGCAAAAGAGGCCGGAATCCCCGAATAGAGAAAGGACAGTACGAAAACGCAAAATCTTTGATTTGAGGTACCCATTATGATACATCCAAAATATACCAAAGTTCTGGAGCTGGACAAGGTGCTGGAGATGCTGGCGGAGGAGACCTGCTGCGACGCCGCCCGCCAGATGGCCCTGTCCATCCAGCCCGAAACCGACCTCGACGAGGTGACCCGCGCCCTCAAGCGCACCGACGACGCCTTCACCCTCTCCGTGCGCTTCGGCTCCCCCGGCTTTTCGGGGATGCACGACCCCGGCGGGCGGCTCAAGGTCGCAATGGCGGGCGGAGTCCTCTCCATCCGGGACCTTTTGAACATCGGCGCGGTGCGGCGCCAGTCCCGCTCCCTCCTCCAGTGGGCGCGGCAGTTTGAGGAGGAGGAAAATTCCATTACCGAGGACCTCTTCTCCCTCTACACCAATCAGGGGCTGGAGCGGGACATCTCCGCCGCCTTCTTAAGCGAGGAGGAGGTCGCCGACACCGCCTCCGGCGAGATTTTGGCCATCCGGCGCAAGATCCGCCAGACCGAATTGAAGGTCCGGGAACGGATGGACAAGCTCATCCACTCCAACACCTACCAGAAATACCTGCAGGATTCCATCGTCACCATGCGCGACGGGCGGTTTGTGGTCCCCGTCAAGGCGGAATACCGCGGCGCGGTAGAGGGCCTGGTTCACGACACCTCCGCCTCCGGTTCCACCTACTTCATCGAGCCGATGGGGGTAGTGGAGGCCAACAACGAGATCCGCGTTTTGCAGGCGCAGGAAAAGGAAGAGATCGAGCGCATTCTCGCCGATTTCTCTGCCCGCTGCGCCGCCTGCGGTGAGGACATCATCCTCCTCTTCGGCAAGCTGATGGACTTAAACGTCCTCTTTTCCAAGGCGCGCCTGGCCTCCAAGATGAACGCCGTCCTGCCCCTTGTCACCGAAAACGGCGCGCTGGAGCTCAAAAAGGCCCGCCATCCGCTCATCGACTCCAAAAAGGTCGTTCCCATCGACGTGCGGCTGGGCGGAGATTTCACCTGCCTGGTCATCACCGGCCCCAACACCGGCGGCAAGACCGTCACCCTGAAAACCATCGGCCTGCTGACCCTGATGGCCATGTGCGGGATGCTCATCCCGGCGGCCTCCGGCTCCACCATTTCCACCTTTGAAAACATCCTCGTTGACATCGGCGACGAGCAGAGCATCGAGCAGTCCCTCTCGACCTTCTCCGCCCATATGACCAAGCTTGTCTCCATCCTGGACGAGGCGGACTACCGCTCCCTCATCCTGGTGGACGAGCTGGGTTCCGGCACCGATCCCATCGAGGGCGCGGCGCTGGCCACCGCCATCTTGGAAAAATTCCGGCAGCGCAGCTGCCGCGTGGCGGCCACCACCCACTACGCGGAGCTTAAAATGTACGCCCTTCAGACCGAAAAGGTCGAAAACGCCTGCTGTGAGTTCGACGTGGAGAGCCTGAAGCCCACCTACCGGCTGCTCATTGGAGTGCCGGGGCGGTCCAATGCCTTCGCCATCTCTCAGCGGCTGGGGCTCGCCCCGGATATCATCGAACAGGCCAAATCTCTCGTCCAGAGCGAGAACAAGCGGTTTGAAGACGTCATCGAAGCGCTGGAAACCTCCCGGCAGGAATACGAGACCCGCACCCGCGAGGCCGCTGAGGCGCAGGCTCAAATCAACAGGGCCAGGGCGGAGATTGAAGCCTACCAGCAGAAACTCGCGGCCGAGCGGGCCGCCGAGGTGGAAAAGGCAAAGCAGCAGGCCATGCGCATCGTCTACCAGGTGCAGGGGCAGGCCAACGCCCTGATGGACGAATTAAACGCCATCCGCAGGGAGCAGGACAAGGCGGAGTTCGCCAAAAAGGCGCTCGCCGCCCGCTCCCAGCTGCGCGGCCGGATCGACCGGATGTACGACACTGCCAACCCCGTCTCAGAGCGCGGCGGAAACGAGGGCTATACCCTTCCCCGCCCCTTAAAGAAAGGTGACGCCGTCCTCCTGGTTGACATCGACAAGGAGGGAACCGTCCTGGAGGAGCCAGACCGTTCCGGCAGCGTGCTGGTGCAGACCGGCATCATCAAAACCAAAACCAGACTGGAAAACCTGCGGCTGCTCGACCGCAAAAAGGTGCAGTACAACGGCTCCGCGCCCGGAAAGCAGCAGCGCGGCAGCGTCAAAAAATCGGTCAACGTCGCAGGCCGCAGCGCCGCCACCGACTGCGACCTCCGCGGCATGACCGTCGAGGAGGCGCTCTTTGTGCTCGACGCATTCATCGACAACGCCGTTCTCACCCACGTCCATCAGATCACCATCATCCATGGCCGCGGCACCGGCGTCCTCCGCGCGGCGGTCCAGAAACACCTCAAAGGGCACAAAAATATCCGGACCTTCCGCCTGGGCGTTTACGGAGAAGGGGAGGACGGCGTCACCATCGCCGAATTGAAATGATCCGTCCCGGGGCGGAGAGACATCTGCGCCGGAGACAGGACAGAAAGGAAGATCTCGCATGATTGCAATTGATTTGAGCGGAAAGCTGGCCGTTGTCACCGGTGCCTCGGGCGAATTGGGCCGCCCCATCGCCCGCACGCTGGCAAAAGCCGGGGCGGATGTGGCCATTCAGTACCTCCATGGAAAGGAGCGGGCGGACTCCCTCGCGGCCGAACTGCGCGGGATGGGCGTCCGGGCGGAAAGCTTTCAGGCGGACATGACAAAGCTTTCCAGCGTCCTCGCCATGCGGGACGCCATCCGCCAGATCCTCGGCGAGCCGGATATCTGCGTCAACGCGGCGGTCATTCAGTACCAGCCCTGGACCACCGTCCTCGAACAGCCGGCGGAGGACTACGTCAGCCAGTTCGAGAGCTGCGTCCTCCACAACGTCCACATGGCCAAGGCGTTTCTCCCCGCCATGCAGGCAAAAGGCTGGGGACGGTTTATCGGCATCAACACCGAATGCGCCATGCAGGTCTTTGCGGGGCAGTCGGCTTACGCCGCCGGAAAGCGCGGCATGGACGGCGTCTTCCGGGTGCTGGCGAAAGAGGTGGGAGGAGACGGCATCACCGTCAACCAGGTCGCGCCCGGCTGGATGATTTCGGACAACTGGCGGAAAAATCCCGGCGACGACTCCGCCTATGCCGCCAAAGTGCCGCTGCGGCACCGCGGCGAGGACCAGGATATCGCTAATGCCGTCCTCTTTCTGGCCTCGGACCTCGCAAAATTTATCACCGGTGTCTATCTCCCGGTCTGCGGCGGCAACGAGATGCCCTGCATCTGAGAAAGGAGCCTCCCATGATTGAAACGTCCCGCATCGCCCGTCCGCTGACTGGAGAGGAAGTCCGCCTCGTAGCGGAGCGCCATTTTCCCGGGCGGAAAATCTTACGCTATATCCCGCTCAAGGGCGGGCTGTTTAACAACACCGTCCGCATCGACCTGGAGGGAGCGGACGCCGTCATTCTGCGGGCAGGGCCGGTGCGCCCCGACCTGCTGATTCCCTTTGAGCGGCATCTGATGGCCGCCGAGGCGGAAGTCGACCGGCTCTGCGCGGAGGCAGGCATCCCCTGCTCCGAGGTGCTGGCTCTGGACACTGAAAAGCGCCTGATCGGCCGGGATTACATGGTCGTCCGCTGCATTGACTCCCTTCCGCTCTGCGATCCCGCGGTTCCCGCCGGGGAGAAGTCCGCCCTTTACCGGGAAACCGGACAGCTGGCGGCGCGGTTTCACCGCATTACCGGTCCCGCCTTCGGCCGCGTCTACGACGTCACGCAGGGAAACGGCTGCGAAAGCTGGGCCGGCGCCCTGATGCGGGAAATCGCCGGACTGCGCGCCTGCCTCCTTTCCGCAAAGCTCATGGACAGCCGGGTTCTGGATGAAATCGAGGCGGTTTTCCGGGAAAACGCCGCCCTCTTTGCGCTCGAAACTCCGCGCCTTGTCCACACCGATTTCTGGGAAGGCAACATCCTGGTGCGCCAAACGGCGGACAGCTGGGAGGTCGCCGCGCTCATCGACGGTGACCGCGCCTTTTTCGGCGACCCGGACTACGACTTCGCTACCCCCTGGATGATTACCCCCGATTTTCTCGCCGGATATGGTCCGGTTCCGGCGGATACCCCCGCCCGCCGGAAAAAGCTCGCCCTTTACCGCCTGCACTGCTGCCTGGCCGAGGCCTACATCTGGCCGGTCGAATATCAGAACGAGCAGGCGGGCCGGGAAAAGGCGGCGGAGGTTGCAGACCTTCTCCGCGAAATCCGCTCCTTGTGAGCTGCGGCAGGCGGCATTCCAGTTTTGACAGCAGGCGGCAACGCCTGGCGCGCTGGATGCCGCCTGTTTTTGTGCCCATCGCGGCATCCAAAATAAAGTTCACAAAAAATCTATTGATAAACCGTCATTTTGACGGTATAATAAAAACCGGTTTTTCGGGTCTCTTATCATTGTGGAGCCTTGAAGCCCATGAAATCCATTTTGTCTGATTAAAGGAGTCAAACATGAACAAACACATGAAAAAAATTGCGTTGCTGCTCGCCCTGATGGTCTCCATGTCCACCCTTGCCGCCTGTTCCGGCGATGACGCCGTTTCTTCCACACCGGAGTCTTCCGTCGAATCTTCCATTGAATCTTCTGTCGAGTCCTCTGAGGAATCCTCCGAAGAGTCTTCTGCCGGGGAGCCCTCCGAGGAAGAATCCTCCACTCCGGTGGAGGACGCCTCCTCCGTCGTCGCGCCTGACGCCGGTATGTCCGAGGAGCCCGGCGCGGAAACTTCCTCCGATCTGGAGACGCTGGTGGACAGCCTTTACGACGGCATCCCCGAGGATGAGCTGCCCGCCATTATGAAAACGCCTCTCACCGAGGAAAACGCCGAATACATGGCTGGCGTCCCGGCGGGCGACTTTGCCGAAGGCATCGCTGCCGACGCGGCCATCAACGCCATCGCCCACTCGGTGGTGCTGCTCCGCGCGAATTCGGCCGATGACGCGCCGGCGCTCGCCGAAAAGGTCGAAGCCAATGCCAACCCCAACAAGTGGATCTGTGTCGGAGCGGAAAAGGTGATCGTCAAGACGAGCGGCGAGTACGTCCTGCTGATCATGTCCTCCGCGACGCTGGCCGACCAGATCGCCGCAAATTTTGACGCGGCCTTCCCGGCGTAAGATGAACAAAACGGGCAAACGGGTCATTGCTGCCGCCCTGATTCTCGCTGCGGCAGCCGCCGCCCTCATCGCCGCCTGGAAGCCCCTCGGGAATCTCTGGCGGGAGGCCATGGGACTGCCGGACGAAAACGGCGTCTACCACGCCGGAGCGCAGTGGATGGAGGTGCTGCCGCCGTTGGACACGGACTCCGTCTCCGCCTTTGCGGAAAAGCTGGAAACCATCCAATCCGAACTGCTGACCGAACAGAACCGCTGTTTTTACGCGGTCATTCCGGACAAATCCTGGTACGCCCGCGAAACGGGACAGCAGACCATCGACCAGCAGGCGCTCCTGTCACAGCTCCGCGGCGAGCTGGACGAGCGCTTTACGGAAATTGACCTTTCCTCCGCGCTCACACTGGACTCCTACTACGCCTCCGACCTTCACTGGAGGCAGGAAGCGCTCGGGCCGGTCCTCGACGCGTTGGGAGAAACAATGGACTTTTCTGTAAAGCTTGATTCCTTTACAGAAAATGCCTACACCCCGTTTTCCGGCATTTTTCGGGAATATTTTCTGAAAAACGATCAGGAAGAGGCTCTCGTCTACCTGACCAGCCCGGACACCGAAGCGGCGGTTTCGGACAACTATCAGCATCCGGAAATCTCCGCGGTCTACGACACCGGGAAGCTCGCGACTGACACATCCTACGATGTATTTCTCTCCGGAGTCAGCCCGTTGATCACAGTGGAAAACCCGCTTCTCTCCAACGGAAAGGAACTCATCCTTTTCCGCGACTCCTTCGGCAGCAGCCTCGCGCCGCTGCTGCTGGGTGCGTATGAAAAGATCACGCTGATTGACCTGCGCTTTATCTTCTCCTCCCTGCTGCCCGAATACGTGGAGTTCGACGGTCAGGACGTCCTCTTCCTGTACAGCAGCCGGGTGGTCAACAACAGCGCCATGCTGCGCTGACAGCATTCCTTAAAAGACAGCAGGCTCCCGCCTTTCGCAGAAGGCGGGAGCTTTTTGCGCAGTTTTCAGCCTGGCAGCGCCAAAATACCTCAGCGCGCGTCCGCGAGCGGTTCGCCGTACCACGCGTTTTCGTATGCGGTATCCAGCATCGCAACGATATTTTCCGCCGGGACGTTGCCCAGAATATTGTGCACCTGGTTGAAGACAAACCCGCCGCCCGGCTTAAACGCCTGCACCAGCTCGCGGGTATTGGCGGCGACCTCACCGGGCGTCCCGTTCGGCAGGACGTGCTGGGTGTTGCACCCGCCGCCCCAGAAACAGATCCTGTCCCCATACGCCCGCTTCAGCATCTGCGGGTCCATATTGGCGGCGGAAATCTGCACAGGATTCAGAATATCCACCTCTGCTTCGATCAAATAGGGGATCAGCGGCGCAATCGAGCCGCAGGAATGCAGAAACAGCTTGATGCCGCTGGTATTGTGGACATGGCTGCAAAAACGCTTCAGGTACGGCAGGCAGCACCGGACAAAGCTGGCGGGGGTGCACATCGGTCCGCTCTGAATCCCGAGATCGCCGTTTAATTCGACCGCTCCAATATAAGGACCCATCAGACGGTTAACCTCATCAAAGCGGGCGATATTCTCTGCCAGCGCCTTCTCGTTGCGCTCCATGCAGCGCTCCGGATCGGTCAGCATGTCGCAGGCAAATTCCAACCCGCCGAAGTAAGCGCTGAATCCCATCATGATGGTAAACTTGTCTGTCTGTTCGTACAATTCCCGTGCGCGCCGCGCAAAGAGGCGCAGCTTCTCCCCCGCTTCCAGCCCGTAAAAATCCGGCCAGCCGCCGTCAAAAAAGTAACCGCCCGCCGGCATGTACAGTTCCTTTCCCTGATACCGCAGCCGGTAGCCGCCGTCCGGCTGCTTCTCCGGCTGGAATGTCCGCGGCACCCAGACCGGGTATTCCCGCAGGTTCCAGCGGTAAGGCTGCGGCCAGGGCGGGTTGAGCAGGACCGTATCAATGTGAAAGCGTTCGATGACGTCCCAGTCGACGCGGGCAAGGCCCTGCACGCAGTCAATCATCTCAACCTTCTCCGTATCCATCCCCAAAAGCCGCCGCAGGCGAATGTAGGCGGGCGCCGAAATTCCGGTGGAAAAGTGGGCGCCCAGATCGATGGGCACGCGGTCGGGCTGTTTGTGGTTGATCGCGCACAGTACGCGTTCTCTGCTGGTCATGGTTTCCTGACGCATGATGCTGCCTCCCAATTGATTTTCTCCTCCTCCAGCATACCGCCAAAATGCCGCCGCGTCAAGCCTTTTTTGGGGAGCCGTTTTCAGATTGCCTCTATTTCCGGACGATGTCCAAATAATCACAAAATCTGTTCATATTTTCACAAGAAATTATGTAGTTTATCTGATATACTCAAAATCAATACAGCAATGAATGGAGGTTTGTATCATGTCTGCAAAACGCTTGTCCGCTCTTCTCCTGACCGCTCTGATGGCTGCGTCAGCCGCTGTCTCCTGCGGTGAGGATTCACCGTCCGAACCGGTCTCGAACGCCGTTTCCTCATCCGATGAAGCCGCTTCCGGCGCCTCCTCCGCTGAAACAGCGGCGTCCGGGGAAATTACCTATCCCGTAGAGGGCAATCCCACCGTCACCTACTGGTGCCGCCTGACCTCAAACGCATCCGCCAGCGTCGCCAGCATGAACGACCTGCCTTTTACTGCCGAATTGGAAGAACGCACCGGCATCGACGTAGAATTCATCCATCCGGCACAGGGCACTGACAAAGAGTCCTTCAACCTGCTGGTTGCCTCCGGCGACCTGCCCGATATCGTCTACTACAGCTGGTTCAACGGCTATCCCGGCGGACCGGAAGCCGCCTTCAAAAACCGCGTGATTGAGCCGATCAACGAGCACATGGCCGAATGGGCGCCCGCCTATACCGCCTATCTCGCGGAAAACCCCGAGGTCGCCAAAATGGTCCAGACCGACGAGGGCAATTATCCCGGCTTCCCCTTCATCCGCGGAGAAGAAATCCTCTGGATCTCCTGGGGGCCCTTTGTCCGGGCGGACTGGCTGGAACAGATCGGCATGGAAAAACCCACTACCATCGATGGATGGTACGAAATGCTCACAGCCTTTAAAAACGAGTGCGGCGCGACCGCTCCGCTGACTACATGGGACAAGGATTTCGGCATTTTTAACAGCGGCTTCCTGGTCGGAGCCTGGGGAATGGCCACTGACATGTATCTGAACGACGATGGCGAAGTCGTTTACGGTCCCGCCCAGCCTGGATTTAAGGATTTCCTCGCCGAAATGCAGAAATGGTACGCCGAAGGTCTCATCGACCCGAATTTCTACGCCAACGACCGCTCCGCCGCCGAAACCAACCTGATGAACGGTTTCTCCGGTGCAATCGCCGCCTCTCCCGGACAGGGACTGGGCGTCTTTGAGAAATCCCTGAAGGAAATTGACCCCAGCGCCGGCTACACGCCGCTTCAGTGGCCAACTCTCAATGAGGGAGAACGGCCCCAGTTCGGCCAGAAGGACACCTATTTCAACAACTTTGGCCTCGCCGCTGTCACTGCCAGCAGCGAAAATAAGGAAGCGGCCTACGCCCTGCTCGACTATGCCTACACCGAGGAAGGGCACATGTTGTACAACTTCGGCACCGAGGGCGTCTCCTACACAATGGAAGACGGAGAGCCGCTTTACACCGAAATGATTACCAATCCCGGCGAAGGCATGAGCATGTCTCAGATGCTGGCACAGTACACCATGCCGCAGGATGACTTCCCCTTCGTTCAGGACGGCCGCTATTTCATGCAGTACATGCAGCTGGATGTTCAGAAAGAAGCAATCCAGCTGTGGCAGGAAACAGACGCCGAAAAGCACTGGCTGCCTCCGATTACTCCCACCGAGGAGGAATCCAAGGAGTACGGCACCATCAAGACCAATCTTGACGCCTGGCGCAATGAGTGGTGCGTCGGCGCCGTCACCGGCAAAAACAGCATTGACGAATACGAGACCGTTTTCCTCCCCGAACTGGA
Source organism: uncultured Clostridia bacterium (assembly GCA_944388305.1). Classification (GTDB taxonomy): domain Bacteria; phylum Bacillota; class Clostridia; order Oscillospirales; family Ruminococcaceae; genus Merdivicinus. The sequence continues at coordinate 5,119 of CALXIG010000020.1, read as the reverse complement.
AAGCATCGGTCTGGAACGCGCGCTGGAAATCCAGAATGCAGCCCTCGAACGCTACAATAACCGCTGACTTCATGCTCTGATGGCGGCCGGTCGTGCTGAGCGGCCGGCTGCCTTTTTAAACCGATCATGTTTTTAGAAAAGAGGGATTCGCTTGAAAGATTCTGCCGCCGTTTCCAACAAAAAGCGGAAAACCTACCAACAGCTCTCCTACTGGGGAAAAGTGGGGCGGGATATCGCCACCAATCCGGTTCTTTATCTGATGTTCCTGCCGGTTGTCCTCTATTACATTCTGTTCTGCTACAAGCCCATGTACGGCGCCCTGATTTCCTTCATGGATTATGTGCCTGGCATTCCCTTCTGGGAAAACGAGTGGATCGGATTTGACAACTTTGTCCGCTTTTTCAACGACCGCAATTTTTTCCGCCTGTTCAAAAACACACTGGTTATCAGCTTCTCCTCCATTATTTTCGGATTTCCCGCCCCGATTATTCTGGCGCTGCTGCTCAATGAGCTGAAAAGCCGGACCTATTCCCGCGTGGTACAGACAATCAGCTACATGCCGCACTTCATCTCCATTGTCGTTATCTGCGGTTTGATTCGTGATTTCACCATGAATACCGGCGTTATCACCCAGTTTCTGGGCATTTTCGGCTTTCCGCAGGTCACCATGCTGGGGGAACCTTCCTATTTTGTCCCGCTGTACGTCATCTCCGGAATCTGGCAGGAAATCGGCTACGGCTCCATCATCTATCTGGCGGCACTGACCAACGTCGATCAGGAGCTCTATGAGGCGGCCCGCATCGACGGCGCCAACAAGTGGAAGCAAACCATCCACATCACCTTCCCGAGCATCACGCCCACCATCATGACCATGCTGATTATGCGTCTGGGCAACATTATGAGCATCGGCTACGAAAAAATCATGCTTCTCTACAATTCCCAGATTTACGAAACCTCCGACGTTATTTCCACCTATGTCTACCGCGTCGGCCTTCTGGATATGGACTTCGGCTACTCCACCGCCATCGGTCTTTTCAACTCGGTGATCAACCTGCTCATTCTCCTTCTCGCAAACAAACTGAGCTACAAACTGACCGATACGGGACTGTGGTAAGGGAAAGGATGGATCGGCAAATGAGCAAGAATCGCATTAAAATCTCGATCGGCGAGCGGATTTTCGATGTTTTCAACGTCGTATTCCTGTTTGCCCTGATGGTCGTCTGTCTTTACCCCATGCTGTACGTCCTTTTTGCCTCTCTCAGCAACGGCGTACAGTTGATGCGCCACATTGGACTGCTGCTGCGGCCCGCCGGTTTCTCCCTTTCCGCCTACGAGGCAGTAGCCAGAAATGAAATGATCCCGACCGGATATGTCAACACGATTTTCATTGTTGCCGTCGGCACAACTGTCAACATTTTCATGTCCGCGCTGGGCGCTTACTTTCTGGCCCGCAGAGATCAGACCATCGGCAAAGCAGCCATGATCTTCATTGTCATCACGATGTTTTTCTCCGGCGGCATGATCCCCGGATACCTGAATGTCCGTTCGCTCGGTCTGTACAACTCAATTTGGGCGCTGATTTTCCCGGTGGCCCTCAATACCTTCAATATGATTATCCTCAAAACCGCCTTCATGGGAATCCCCTCCAGTCTGGAGGAGTCGGCCAAGCTCGACGGGGCGGGTCATCTGACCGTTCTGTTCCGCATTTTCCTTCCGCTTTCGAAGGCGACTATCGCAGTTCTGGTCCTTTATTACGGCGTTTCCCACTGGAATTCCTGGTTCAACGCCTTCATGTACATTCAGGACCGGGCCCTGTACCCGCTTCAGCTGGTGCTGCGTGAAATTCTCATTGTCAACGACACCAACTCGATGCTCAATGTCTCGGTCGATGTCGAGCAGATTGCGGACACCATCAAATATGCCGTTGTCATTGTGGCAACCGTCCCGATTCTCGTCCTTTACCCCTTCCTTCAGAAGTATTTTGTCAAAGGCGTTATGATCGGCGCTGTCAAAGGCTGATTCGGCGAAAAAGCACACGCAGCAGGCAGCTGTGTGTGCTTCTGATTCTAAAACAAATGCCGCCCCACTGATTGAAACCAGTGGGGCGGCTGTTCTTCACTTCATTCAGACGGGATGGACGCCGTTTTCAAAATCGGCGCGCTTGCCGTCGATGCCGTATTTGGCGTTGCGGCGCTTCTCAAAGAATTTGACCGCAACCTGGCCGAACATCGCGTAGCTGAGGACGTCCTCCTCCTGCTCGATCCACTCGGCGCACTCCTTGCGGAGAGTCTCCAGCTCGGGCGGAATCAGGTCAGCCGGGCGGCAGGTGATCGGCTCCTCGCCCTTGCAGATCATCTTCTGGAACTCGGGGTCGATCGGCTCGGGGGTGCGGCCATACTCGCCGCGGACGAGGCCCTTAAACTCCTTGGTGACCATCTTGTACCGCTCACCGGTGATGACGTTGAACACCGCCTGGGTGCCGACGATCTGGGAGGTCGGGGTGACCAGCGGGGGCATACCGGAATCGCGGCGGACCTTCGGGACTTCCTTCAGGACATCCTCGAGCTGATCCTCCTTGCCGGCCTGCTTGAGCTGGGACAGGAGGTTCGAAAGCATACCGCCGGGAACCTGGTAGATCAGGGCGTTGGCGTCGGTCGCCAGCATCTTGGGGTCGAGGAGGCCGGAGTCAATGTACTTCTTGCGCAGGCCCATGAAGTAGTCGCGGATGGCGCTCAGCTGCTTCAGATCGAGGCCGGTGTCATACTCGGTGTCCTGAAGGGCCGCGACCATCGACTCGGTGGGAGCGTGGGAGGTGCCCAGCGCCAGCGGGGACATGGCGGTGTCGATAATATCGGCGCCCGCCTCGATGCCCTTGAGCAGGCACATGGAGGCCAGGCCGGAGGTATAGTGGGTGTGGATGTTGACCGGGATCTTGACTGCTTCTTTGATCGCGCGGGTCAGCTCGGCGGTGCGGTAGGGAGTCAGCAGCGCGGCCATATCCTTGATGCAGATGGAATCCGCGCCGGCGGCCTCGATCTGCTTGGCGTAATCCACATAATACTCGGTTGTAAAGGTCTCGCCGAGGGTGTAGGAAATCGCAATCTGCGCGTGGGCGTTGGGATTTTCCTTTTTAACCGCGTTGACCGCCTTGATGGTGGCGTCGAGGTTGCGGATGTCGTTCAGCGCGTCAAAGATGCGGATGATGTCAATGCCGTTCGCGACCGACTTGCGGACAAAATAGTCCAGCACGTCGTCCGCGTAATGGCGGTAGCCCAGCATGTTCTGGCCGCGGAAGAGCATTTGCAGTTTGGTGTTGGGCAGTTCCCTGCGCAGAATGCGCAGGCGCTCCCAGGGGTCCTCATTGAGGAAGCGCAGGCAGGCGTCGAAGGTCGCGCCTCCCCAGCACTCGATGGAATAATAGCCGACCTTGTCCATCTCACCCAGGATGGGGAGCATGTCGGAGATGGGCATACGGGTCGCGATCAGGGACTGGTGCGCATCGCGCAGCACAGTCTCGACAATTTTTACCTTAGCCATTTCGTATATCACGCCTTTCCGAAAATCCATTCACCGGGTGGAATCAGCCGATGACCGCCATCACGTCGCCCGCGTTGACAGAATCGCCCTTCTTGACGCGGATATCGACGACGGTGCCGGCGACGGGAGCGACGATGTCGTTCTCCATCTTCATGGCCTCAAGGACGATCACGACCTGCGCTCTCTCCACCGCAGCACCCATCGTCACCTTGACGTCGATAATGGTTCCAGGCATCGGGGCCTTGACTTCGGTGCCGGAAACAGGGCCGGCGGGTGCGGCAGGAGCGGCAGGGGCAGCGGGAGCGGCGGCAGGAGCCGGAGCAGCGGCGGGCGCGGGGGCCGCCGGAGCGGGGGCAGCGGCAGGAGCCACGGCAGGCGCAGCAGCGCCGTTGACTTCCTCAACCGCGACGTCGTAAGCTTTGCCGTTTACAGTGATATGAAATCTTCTCATGATATGTCATTCCTTTCACGCAGATTCGTTATTAGTTGGTATGCTTTTTGGGCAGACGGCTCACTCTCTTGGAAGCGAGCATTTCAAGGGAAGCGATCAGAGCGCTGCGGGTATTGGCGGGCGCAATGATGTCCGCCACCATTCCGGCCTTCGCGGCGGCGTAGGCGCCGGCTTCGGTCTCCGCATACTCCTGCGCCAGTTCGGAGCGCAGCTTGGAAACGTCGTCCGCGCCTTTGAGCTTATCGTGCCAGAAGAACTCGACAGCGGTCTCCGGGGCCAGCGCCGAAATGACGGCGGTCGGCCAAGCGAGGCAGAGGTCGGCGCTGGCAAACGCGACAGCGGCGGCGCCGATCGCGGAACCGGTGTAGACCGTCACCTTCGGAGTGGTCGCATCGGCATAGGCGTGGGCGAGCTTTGCGGCGGCCCGGGCGCCTTCGGTTTTTGCGCCGCAGGCGCAGAGGCCTTCCACATTGACAAAGGTCACAACGGGGAGGTTGAAGCAGTCACAGAAACGGACGAATCCGGCAATTTTGGCGTTCGATTTCACGCCCAGCCGGCCATTGGCGCAGATCACGCCGACGGTGCTGCCGCCGATCGAAGCGAGGGCGGTGCAGGCGCTCCCGGCGTAGCCGGCCTTCAGTTCTAAGACAGAATCCGCGTCGCAGACAGCCGCGAGCAGATCCGCAGCCTCTGTTTTGTCATCCAGGACGGCGGGAGTGGAGGCGGCAGCGCCTTCCCAGACGGGCGCTTCGGAAAGATTGTTGAGGGGCAGCATCGTGACGATCTCTCTCGCCTTGCGGACCGCCTCCATCGCGTCTTCGCAGACGAGGTCCGCCACACCGGCGGCCATCGCAGCCTCGGCGGAAGCATCCTCCTGCGCGTCGGCAAAATAGAGGGAAGCGTCCTTTGCCATCACGACGATGTCGGAACCGGCGGCCATCATGGCGCTGATGCCGACGCAACTCCCCGCAACAACCGCAATCTGCGGCACAACACCGGAGAGATTGGCCGAATCGGAGAGAATTTTCCCGTAGGAGGCGAGAATCTCCGGGCCTTCGGTCAGCTTCGCGCCGTTGGAGTCATAAATCGAGACAACAGGCGCGCCGTTCTGGACAGCCATGCTGTAAATTC
>CALXIG010000019.1 GCA_944388305.1 uncultured Clostridia bacterium | reverse complement strand
TTCTGCGTACAGGCGGTAGTGGGCGGGGTTCCCCTGATACTGCCACCAGCCGTGGACATCGTGTTTCTTTCCCGGGGCAGCAGTGATAAATTCATCCGGCCCGGAAGCGGAAGTCGGCAGGAAGGCCCGGTGCGGGTCCAGTTTTTCCACAATGCGGCGCAGCATGGCGATATTGGGATTCTCCTCCGTGCAGGGGGTGCGGTCCGCCTCCATCAGCTCATTCCCGCCGCTCCACACCGCAAGGCAGGTGTGGCAGCGCTTCTGCCGGACTGCCGCTTCGGCACTCCGGCGCAGCAACTCCAGAAAGGCCGGGTCCTGGGAGGGGATGTTGTCGATGCCGGAGCTGGACTGGATGAACTCCTGCCAGACCAGCAGCCCCATTTCGTCGCAGCGGCTGTAGAATTCCTCCGTCTCGATCAGTCCGCCGGCCCAGACGCGGACCAGGTTGCAGTGCATCTCCCGCGCTCTGCCCAGCGTCTCCTCCACCTGTGCGGCGGGGACATCGCCGTAAATATGGTCCAGCGGGGTGACGTTGACTCCCTTGACGTACAGTTTCCGGCCGTTTACCACGAACAGATAGGGACGCGCTCCGGCGGGAGCGCCTTCGTTCGGCACGCAGCGGATCCGGCGGACGCCGGTTTTCTGCCGCTTTTCATCCAGCAGCCGGTCCCCGTCGTACAGGGAAAGGCGGAGGTCATAGAGCGGCTGCTCCCCCATTCCGTTGGGAAACCAGACTGCCGGATGCGGGATGCGCAGCGCGGTCTGCACGCGGCCGTCCGCGCCCACCGTTCCCTCCGTCCTGGCGGCCTCCTTCCCGCCGCGGGAGCAGACGCACTTCCAGGAGAGGGCACGCCCTTCGCCGCCGTAAACGGCGGCGGAGACGGAAATCAGACCGGTGTCCGGATCGGGCAGGTCGCTTTCGGCAAAATAATCCGTCCATTCCGCCCTGTCTGCAAAGGTGAGGCGCACGCCCTGCCAGATTCCCAGATTGACCAGACGGGTGGAGAAATCCCACTTGTAGCCGAACCGGCTCTTCTGGGTGGAGGTTTGGCTGGTCAGTCCGATCTGCCCCATTTCATCCGGCGCGTGTTCCAGAAGCATCCGCAGCAGGACCCGTTCCCCCGCCCGATATCCCTTTGTCACATCAAAGCGGAAAGGTTCAAACATCCCGATGTGCCTGCCAAGCAGGCGGCCGTTCCAGTAAACCGCACAGGCGTAGTCCACACCGTCAAATTCCAGAAAAACCTTCTGAAAGGGACGGTCCGGCAGTTCCAGAACGGTCTCGTAGATCCACCACTTGTTTTCCATCCACTCGCACTGAAGGCTGTTCATGCCGGAATACGGGTAGGGCAGATAGCCCGCCCGGTACAGGGCGAGAGCGATCCCTCCCGGCACATCGGCCGGAATCCATCCAGTGATTCCCTCCAGCGGTTTGCCGGTCTCCATGCTGTTTTCCCGCAGCGGCACATACGGGGCGCTCCCCTTCAGCCGCCAGCTGCACCGGGACAGGTCGAATATCTCTTTCATGCTGCACCTCGTTTCCTTTTGCAAAAAAGGCAAAGCGCCCCTGGGAACGCCTTGCCTTTTCCATCACAGACGGTTCATTTATTCGCAGAATTCCGCGTTGATCTCCTCGCAGGCGCGGTTCGCCTGGTCGATGTTTTCCTCGATGAACTGGTTCCAGGTTCCCTCCGGATCGTCGGAGAGAACGGCCTGAATGAAGTTGTCGGAGGTATTGGAAATCACAGACGCGAAGGAATCCTTCTCCGTCGCGGAGAAATAGTTGATGTCATAGTTGCTGGGGGTGTAATTGGGGTTGGTCGCCCAGGTCTCCATGTTGGTCTTGAAGAGGTCGTTGATAATGTAGCTGCTGGTGTTGGGATTGCCTTCCAGGAAGACGTCCAGACCTTCGAGAATGAAGAACTTCTGGAACGAGCGCTGATTGGTGATATAGTCCTTCTCTCCACCGGAAGCGGACTCCTCCGCGGTGTAGTTGAGGGTGACGGTGCCGTCCGCCGCTTTGGTCCAATCCTGCTCCGGAACACCGTAGGCGTACTTCTCAATCTGCTCGTCCTCCAGCAGCCAGTCGCCCACCGCGAGCCAGCGCTCCATCACCTCGTCGCGGCAGCTGTCGTCAAAGGCGAACGCGCCCCACCATTCGTCCATCTGGGAGACGTAGTACTTGCCGTCATCCATCTTGATGGTGAACAGGCCCAGGTCCTCTTCCTCGAAGCCGGGGATATTGGCCTGCATCTGCTTCGCGGTGTCCAGCAGAATGGACGGGCCGAGATTGGAGTAGATGACGGCGCTTCTGCCCGCCATAAACCGTTCCTTGCCGGCGTTGTTGGCGTCGGTGTAGCTGTCTGCCGCCAGCATACCGGTGTCGTACATGTCCTTAAACTCCAGAATCGCGTCCATGGAGGTCTCGTCGGGAGCGCCCCAGACGTACTTGCCGTCCACCAGCTCGTAGCCGGAGATGTAGGGGTTCCACTTTCTCGCCATGCCGCACCAGCTGTTGGCGCCGTTTTCCAGATCAAAGGGAACCAGACGGTCGCCGAGCTGGCCGGGATCTTCGTCCTTTACCTTCTGGAGAAATTCGCGGAATTCGTCCCAGGTCAGATCCTGGACCGGCGCGTAGTCGAGGCCCATCGCCTCCGCCCAGTCGCGGCGGTAAGCGAACATGTAGGAGTCATATTCGTTGTAGGGGTTGTTGTTCTTGATCTTCGGGAAGGCATAGAGCTTCCCGTCCACCTTGAGCTTCTCAAAAATGGTGTACTTTTCGGTCAGTGCCTGCAGGTTGGGGTAGGCGGACAGGTCATCAGGCAGCGCCTTGAAAACGCCCTCCTGCGCCCACTCCACATACTCGGGATAGTTCAGGTCGTACCAGGCGACTACCTCCGGGAAGCTGTCGGTCGCGGCCAGGGTGCGGGTGACGTCGCCCCAGTTGTCCCACGCGACGAGCTGGATGGTGAATTCCATGTTGAATTTCTCGCAGGCCTCCGCCACCAGGGGATAGTCCATCATGTCCTCCGAGCCGTCGATGCTGAACACCTCAAAGCTGAGATGCTCCGAGTAATCCGGCTCTCCGCCGGTTTCCGCGGCCTGGCTCTCTCCGGCGGCGCCGGAAGACTGCGCGGAACTCGAGGCGGTGCTGGACTCCTGCCCCTCTCCGGAACATCCGGCGAGACAGGAAGCGGCCAGAATGGCGGCCAGCAGGGCGCTGAACAGTTGCTTTTTCATGATAAATCCTCCTCAGATTGATTTTGTGACTGAAATTGGAAAACTCAGGATTTGATGGCGCCGATCATGACGCCCTTGACGAAATATTTCTGCAAAAACGGGTAGACCATCATGATGGGCAGCATCGTCACCATCACGGCGGCCGCCTTGATGCCCTCCGAGAAAGAAGGACGCCCGACCTCCGCCGGAACCTCGCTCGCGAAGCTTGTAGAGGACCAGAGAATCTGCCGCAGCTCAAGCTGCACCGGCCACAGCCGCGCATCTCCCAAAAAGAGGCTCGCGTAAAACCACTCGTTCCATCTGCCCACCGCGTAAAACAGCACCAGGGTGGCGATGGCGGGCTTGACCAGGGGCAGATCAATCTGCCAGAAGATCCGCAGCGGACTCGCGCCGTCCAGCGTGGCGGCCTCGTCCAGGTCCGGGGGGAGCTGCTCAAAGAAATTGCGCAGAATAATCATATTGAACACGCTCAGAGCGGTGGGGATCACGATGGACCAGCGGGTGCCGATCATCCCGAGCTGCTTAATCAGCAGAAAGAAGGGGATCAGACCGCCGCCGAAATACATGGTGAAAACCACCATATTCTGAAACAGCGCGCGCCCGGGGTAATCTTTCTTGGAAAGTCCGTAGGCGAGAGTCGTGGTGAGGAACATGCTGAATGCCACGCCCGTCACCGTATAAAAGACACTGTTGCCGAAAGAGCGGAGCATCGTGGAGGCGACGAAGATATCGCGGTAATTTCCCAGCGTGGGGTCCTTGGGCCAGAGAGTCGTGCTGTTCATGATGTACTCCTGCTGGGTCATGAAGGACTGCACCACCGTAAAGTAAAACGGGATCAGCACCACCAGCATCAGCAGGGTCAGAATGCAGACGTTGACGATGTCAAACGGCTCAATTCCATGCAGTTTTCTCTTTCTTTCCGCCATATTACATCACACCGCCTTCCCCGAGGAGTTTCGCAATCTTGTTGGCCGCCAGCAGAAATACAAAATTGATGACCGATTTGGAAAGCCCCATCGCCGTACTGAACCCGTAATTCGGCTTGTCCTTAAAGGTTTTCCGGTAAATGTAGGTGTCGATATTTTCCGCTGCGTCCTGCACGACGGGGTTTACCATGTTCAAAATCTGATCGAAGCCGTTGTTCATGATGCCGCCAAAGGCGAGAATGAGCAGGATGACGGCGGTGGGCTTGATGCCGGGCCAGGTGATGTAGAGCATCTTGTGGAACCGGTTGGCGCCGTCCACCTCCGCCGCCTCATAGAGCTCCGGGCTGATGCCGGCCATCGCCGCCAGATACAGGATGGCGCTCCACCCCGCGCCCTTCCACACGTTGGTGGCGTAGAGCATCGGCCGGATCAGGCTGGTGTCAGTCAGAAAACCGTAAGCCTCGCCGCCCAGGGCCCTGATAATCATGTTGACAAATCCATCGGAGGAAAAGAGGGTCGTCATCAGACCGCCGATAATAACCCACGACAGGAAATTCGGGAAGGTGTAGACCGTTTGCAGCACCTTCTTGTACCGCCTGCCCCTCAGCTCGTTGAGCAGAAAGGCCAGAAGAATCGGGGCGGGAAATCCGGTCACGATGTACCAGAAACCCATGCGGAAGGTGTTGAAAAATGCCCGCCAGAACGCGTCCTGTCCGATCATGGTGACAAAGTTTTTGTAAATCGGGTCCGACCAGGGACTCCCCAGAATGCCGGCGCTGATCTTGAAATCCTTGAACGCCAGCGTCAGACCGTACATGGGCACATAGCAAAACAGAATCATGAACGCGATGCCCGGCAGCAAAAACAGGTAGGTCCACCTGTTTTTCACGATCCTCCGCCACAGGGTGCGGCGGTTTGCCTGCATTTCAGCCAAAGCAATGACCTCCTCTTCAAGGCCGCTCTTATTTTGGCCTTGCGAATTTGTTATATTTATGATAACATGGAAGTGTTACCTGAACAATACAGGCATTTCGGATATAAATGTGTCTTTTTTTAGGATTCTTTTCGTTTTTTTCGTGAAACCGTGTACAAGGAGGATGTCATGTTCCATATTTTACTGGCTGATGATGAAAAAATGGCGCTGTTGTCCACCGAGCATTCCCTGCCCTTTTCCGCCCACCACATGGCGGTGACAGTCCGAACCAGCGACTCGCTGGAGGCGCTGCGCCTGCTGGAAACACGCTTCATCGACGCTGCCTTTCTGGACATCCGGATGCCGGGACTTTCGGGCCTGGACATCATCCAGAAATGCCGGGAACAGCCGTTCTGTCCGCGGTTTATTGTGGTCAGCGGCTATTCGGATTTTGCCTATATGAAGCAGGCGATTCAGCTCGGCGCCTTCGACTACTGCCTCAAACCCATCCAGTCCGAGGAGGCGGACGCGCTGCTGCGCCGGCTGGAGGAGGAGCTCTGTCAAAGCCGGATGCAAAACGGCCCCGACATGCTCCGCCGCCTGTCGGACCCCGGAACGCAGACGGAATTTCTGCGCTATCTGGGCTTTGCAGAACCGGCGGACTCCCTCACGGTGATCGCCGTTCTCGCCGCTCATCTGTCTGACCTGTGGAAAATGGAGCTGCCGGAGCAGAGCTTTCTGATCCCGATGGACGGGCACAGGGCCGTTCTCCTCACCGCCGCCGGTCCCGGCGAGGCGGATGCGCTGGCGGAGCGGCTGCTGGAGCTGCCGGAGTGCCGCCTGGCCGTCGGAAATCTGGACCCGTCGGCCGGTCAGCTGGGAAAACTGCTGGAACAGCTGCAAACCGACCTGCGGCTGACCAACAGCGAAAAACCGGTCATCCGCTCTGTTCTGAACGCCTCCAACGATGCCTTCGGAAGGCTGCTTGAGGAGGTGCGCACCCAGTACCGCCAGGAGCTTTCCCTCCAGACGCTGGCGCAGAAATACAACCTCAGCTACTCCTATTGCAGCGAGCTGTTCAAGGCCGCCACAGGCTTCACCTTCTCCAAGTATATCAACCAGCTGCGGCTGACAACCGCTGCGGAGCTGCTCCGAAACTCCCAGCAGTCGGTCGCCGACATCTGCTATCAGGTGGGATACCACAACTACCACCACTTTGTCGGCATGTTCAAGTCCTATTTCAACCTCACCCCCACCGAATACCGGCAGCAAGGAGGCCATGCCGATGCTCCGCTCCATTAAAAGCAACCTGATTCTCATGCTGCTGACCACCGCCCTGATCTGCGTGGGCGCAAGCTGGGGGTATTACAGCTTTGTCCTCCACCTGATCCACAGCAAGGAGGAGGTCTACGTCCAAAACGCCATTACCCAGATTATCAGCAACATCCAGACCTCCGCTGAGGATATGAACCGCTTCGCCAAGATGATCTCCAACAGCAGCGCCACCCAGGATTTCCTCGTCAGCGACCTGCCGCTGGACCGCCTGGAATCCGCCGGCGATCTCTCCGACTCCCTCTTTTCCATCACCCAGGACACCCAGGGCATGTCGGTCATGATTCTGACTGCGGACGGCGTGCTGGGATTTGCCTCCCGGCCCTCCCTCTCCCTTCTGGAACAGATGGAGCGGCAGTACCACATCGACACGCTCTCCAGCGACGAGTCCGGCTTCACCGGACTGGTGCGCAACACCTATGAGGGATTCAACTACTTCGCCTATTATACCCCCATTCTGGACATCAAATACAACATCCTGCCGCAGCGGAAAATCGGCACCTGTGTTATTCTGATGCCGATTCGGAATCTTCAGTCCTGCATCGACCAGGCGGAGACCACTCCGCACTCCCTCTTTTTCATCATGGACCGGGATCAGGAGATCATCGTCAGCAACCAGAACAACGCGGACGAATCCTCCGAGGCGCTTTTGCGGGCGGTGCGCGAGGGGACGCTCGGCAACGGTTCCATTCAGACCATCAACGGCGACGACCACATGATCTTTTACGAAAAGGTCGACACGACCGGCTGGCAGGTGGTGGGGGCGGTTCCCCTCCACGAGATCAATTCCGACCTCACGGGGATTCTGATTTTCGGCGTCGTGACGCTGCTCCTGCTGGGAATCCTGTTTCTCACCTGGGGCGTCCACATCTTCCGCTCGGTGGCGCTGCCGGTGGTGGAAATCTCCAAATACCTTCAGGGAGACGCCTACTCCAGGCTGCACACCCCGCTGGTACTGAAAACCAAAAATGAAATCGGCGTTCTGGCCGGCCACATCAATCAGATGCTGGACAAAATTTCGGACATGACCCGGACCATCCTCACCAACCAGTCCAACATGTACGAGCTGGACCTCGCGAAAAAACGCGCCGAACTTTCCGCGCTGCAAAGCCAGATCAACCCCCACTTCCTGTACAATACGCTGGACTGCATCAAAGGATATGGCTATCTGTTGAACAGCGGTGAAATTGTACAGATCGTTGATGCGCTCTCGCAGATCATGCGCTACTGCATCAAGGGGGCGGACATTGTCCCGCTGGACGCGGAGATTCACATCATCGAGCAGTACCTCTCCATCATCCAGGTCCGCTTTGACGGCCGGTTTGACACAAAGGTGGAGATTCCCGCGGAGATCCGCCGCGCCCAGATCCCCCGTTTCATCCTCCAGCCGCTGGTGGAAAACGCCGTCTACCACGGACTGGAGCCGAAATACGGCCCCGGTTCCCTGCAAATCGCCGGAATCCTGGAGAGTTCCGGCGACATCGAGATCCGGGTGACAGACGATGGCGCCGGCATGGATCGGGAGCTGGCCGAACAGATCAACGAACGGCTGAAAAACGCAAGCTCTCAGTCTCTCTTCGACATTGAGTCGAAAAAGGGACTCGCCCTCCTCAACATCAACCAGCGCATCCGGCAGATTTTCGGGATGCAGTACGGCCTGACGGTGGAAAGCAGTCCGGGCGCCGGGACGACGGTCCGCCTGCGCTTTCCCTTCCGGGAGTGAGGGGGAAGTCCTTTTCACGACAGAAAAAACGCCGCCGGACCTTTGCAGGTCCGGCGGCGTCCGGATATGGACGGATAAAACGGAGCGGAAAGGCGGCTCAGTCCTTCAGCTTCCGGGCAAAATCCGCCATCGCCTCCGAAATTTTGAGCTGCTGCGGACAGACCGCCTCACAGCTGCGGCAGCCGATGCAGGCGTCCGGCCGCTTCTCCTCCGGAACGGCCTTCACCGCCATCGGCGCGATAAACCCGCCTCCGGTAAAGCAGTGCTCGTTGTACAGCGCGAGCAGCCCCGGAATGTCCAGCCCCTGCGGGCAGTGGCTGACGCAGTAGCGGCAGGCCGTGCAGGGCAGCGCGGTTTTGCCCACCATTCCGTCCGCGATGGAGCGGAGCGCCTTCATCTCCTCCGGGTTAAGCGGTTTCTCCTCCTCGAAGGTGCGAAGGTTCGCCTGCATCTGCTCCATGCTGGACATGCCCGAGAGGGTGACGGTCACGCCGGGAATGGTTTGCAGGAACCGAAACGCCCAGGCGGGGATTTCCTCTTCCGGGCGCAGATTTTTGAGCGTCTCCTCATCCTCTGGCGCCAGCGAGGCCAGCTTTCCGCCGCGCAGCGGCTCCATTACCCAGACCGGGATGCCGTACTCCTCCAGCAGCTTCACCTTGGCTTCGGCGCCCTGAAAGGTCCAGTCCAGATAGTTGAGCTGGATCTGGCAGAACTCCATGTCCTTCCCGTAAGCTTCCAGAAACCGCTTCATCACCGCGCAGCTGCCGTGGGCGGAAAAGCCCAGATGACGGATGCGGCCGGCTTTTTTCTGCCGCATCAGGTAATCGTAGATGCCGTATTTCGGGTCCAGATAGGCGTCGATATTCATCTCGCAGACATTGTGAAAGAGGTAAAAGTCGAAATAGGAGACACCGCACTTTTCCAGCTGGCGCTCGAAGATTTCCTCAACCTTGTCCATGTTGGAAAGGTCGTAGCCGGGAAATTTGTCGGCCAGACAGTAGCGGTCCCGCGGGTATTTTCCCAGCGCTCTGCCCATGACCAGCTCAGAATTTCCGCCGTGATAGCCCCAGGCGGTGTCGTAGTAGTTCACCCCGTGCGCCATCGCGCAGTCCACCATCGCGGCGGCGGCCTGTTCGTCGATCTTTGCGTCTTCCCCGTTCACAACCGGCAGGCGCATCGCGCCCATGCCGAGGGCAGACAGCTTCATTCCCTGAAAATTCCTGTAGATCATCGTTTTTCGCACTCCTTTTTCGTTTTTTCATGACCGCATACCTTTGGAATGTCTGCCGGAAATCCGGCACAGAGAATCCCGGCGGCAATCCGCCCCGCCTCTCAGATGCCGGCAGCGCTGCGCAAAATCTCCTCGAGCGGATGGCAGAAAAGATTGCAGCGCTCTTCCCGCCGGACGCCCTCATGGGTGCGCAGGCTCCCGTCCGCCTCAAAGCCCGCCAGGCATTCGCCGTCCGAAATCACCCGGTCGATCAGCAGAAGATCCTGCCTGAGGTCCATCAGAAACAGCGGATACTGCTGCCCGTCCCGCACGCCGGTGACATACTGGTAGATTTCCTGACGGGTCCGGGGCGTGCAGGACGGATCTGCCCGCAGAAAGCCAAACGCCGGGCGCGCCGGCAGGATGCTGCGCAGCCACCCGCCGCCGAGTATCTCCTCCCGATCCTGTTCGGCGCACTGCCGGTGGACCGCGTACAGCATCCCGGCCCCCCGCAGCCTTCGGCAGGCCTCCGCCATTCCCTCGCCGGAGCAAACCGAAATCATGACGTTGCGGACAGGGCGGAACTTCTCCAGAAAAGCGCCGTCCACCTGCCGCCCGCGCAGAAAGAGCACAAAGGCGCAGTCCGGCTGCCCCTTAAGCAGCGGCAGCAGCATCTCCGCCTCCCCCTCCGCAAACAGCAGGTAGGTATAAATGCCCAGCGCGGTGCCCTGCCGCAGCACAGAGGGGTAGAAATCCGGCCTTTCCGCCAGCTTTTCCGCGTTGACCGCCAGGCTCAGCGCCCAGGGGATATTGAATTTCTTTTCCGCTTCAATTTCCCGGATGAGGCGGGCGCCCCGGGTGCAGCTGTTGTAGCCGAGATTGACCCCGAAGGTGGTGAGAATCTCCGGATCGACGGAGGCAGCCGCGTCCTTCACCAGCGCATAGTAGGCGCTCTTCTGATTTTGCAGCATCTTCTGCGCCTGAGCCATCAGCCGCGACTGAAAACGGCCGCTGGAAAATTGAACGCCCAGGTCAACCAGGTTCCGAATCGCCCGCTCGGGGGATTCCTGAATGTTCTTTAACGTCCTGCGGACGGTGGATTCCACCAGCAGTCTGGTGAGGTCGTTCTGCATGAGAGACCGCTCCTTTCCGGCCCGCCGCCTGAAAGCCGGACGGCCGCCATATCTTCAGCATACTCGCTTTTGAGCCGGAAGAAAAGGGACAAAATTTCCGAAGTGTCCAAAAACAGCCTTTCCGCAAAGGCCGCTCTTTCCATTTTTGCGGGGAGGGGCAGCGTCCGGTGGGAAATGTCTGATTTCCGCGCCAAAGGACCGGGACAATCCGACCAAAAATCACCCTTCCCGGGAAGTTTCCTTGTAAAAAGGGGAGAATCGAAAAAAATTGCGCCGCTGTAAAGGAAAGCCCTTGACAGCGGCTGATTTTTCCGATATAATATCGATTGTAAAGCAAAAGCATTTACACCCACGCTTTCCATGCGGGAAGGAGGCGGACCGATGAGCAAGAACCTTGCGATTTCTGACCTGCTCGACCAGTACGGCGCGATGCTCACCGACAAACAGCGGGACGTCATCGAGCTCTACTACAATCAGGACCTCTCCCTCTCGGAGATCGCCGAACACGAGCAGATTACCCGCCAGGGCGTCCGCGATAACATCAAACGCGGCGAGGCGTTTCTGCTTGAAATGGAGGAAAAACTCCATTTTGCGGAAAAATTCAAAAAGCTGGTGGCCATGACCGATGAGATCACCGCCCGCTGTCTGGAAATCGAGCGCATCAACCGCGGCTTCACCTACTCCCACGCCATCGACGAGCACGCCCGAAAGGTGCGGGAGCTCGCAAAAGATTACCTCGATGAAAATTTCTGACCGGCTGCCGGTCATCTGAAAGGAGGGGCTTCGTTGGCATTCGAAAGCCTTTCGGAAAAGCTGGGCGCAGCGTTCAAAAAGCTCCGCTCCAAGGGAAAATTAAACGAAAGCGACATCAAAGATGCGATGCGGGAGGTCAAAATGGCCCTCCTCGAAGCGGACGTGAACTACAAGGTCGTCAAGGACTTCGTCAAGACGGTCAGCGAACGCGCGGTCGGACAGGAGGTCCTCGAAAGCCTCACCCCCGCCCAGCAGGTCATCAAAATTGTCAACGAGGAGCTGACCGCCCTCATGGGCAGCAGCAACGCCCGCATTGAATTCCCCTCAAAGCCGCCCTGCGTCATCCTGATGTGCGGCCTCCAGGGCAGCGGTAAAACCACCCACTCGGCCAAACTCGCCCGCTATTTTAAAGAACAGGGCCACCGTCCGCTCCTTGTCGCCTGCGATATTTACCGCCCGGCGGCTATCGAGCAGCTTCAGATCGTCGGCGAAAAGGCCGGCGCGAAAGTCTTTGAGATGGGCAAGGAAAACCCGGTCAAGATCGCGGCCGAGGCCCTCAAATATGCGAAGGATCACGGCAATGACCTCGTCATCATCGACACCGCCGGACGCCTCCACATCGACGAGGTGCTGATGGAGGAGCTGAAACAGATCGAAGCCGCCGTCCATCCCAACGAGATCCTCCTGGTCGTCGACTCAATGACCGGCCAGGACGCCGTCAACGTGGCGGACACCTTCAACAAGGCCCTTCCCATCACCGGCGTCATCCTCACCAAGCTCGACTCGGACACCCGCGGCGGCGCCGCAATTTCGGTCCTCCAGGTGACCGGCAAGCCGATCAAATTCGCCGGCACCGGCGAGAAAATCGACGACCTCGAGCCGTTTCATCCGGAGCGGATGGCCTCCCGCATCCTCGGGATGGGCGACGTCCTCACCCTCATCGAAAAGGCGCAGGGCGCTGTCGACGAAAAGGAAGCTGCCAAGCTTGCCCAGAAGATGAAGGAAAACAGCTTCGACATGAACGACCTGCTCGACAATCTCCGCCAGATCAGCAAGATGGGTTCGATCAAACAGCTCCTCGGCATGATCCCGGGGCTGGGCAGCAAAATCGAGAATCTGGACATTGACGAGAAGCAGTTCACCCGCATCGAGGCCATCATCACCTCGATGACCCCCGCCGAGCGCGGGAAACCCTCCATCATCAACCCCTCCCGCAAACGCCGCATCGCGGCCGGTTCCGGAACCAGGGTGGAGGATGTCAACCGGCTGCTCAAACAGTTTGAACAGATGAAAACAATGATGAAGCAGCTCAACAAAAAAGGCAACAAGCGGCGGATGATGAAATTTCCGCCCATGATGTAAGGCTGACACGCGAGCCTCTCGCGTATCGCATAGAAAAAACGCCGCACAGGCAAACCAATATCAGGAGGAAAAATCATGGCTGTTAAGATCAGACTGCGCCGCATGGGCGCGAAGAAAGCTCCCTTCTACCGCATCGTTGTCGCGGATTCCCGTTACCCCAGAGACGGCCGCTTCATCGAGGAAATCGGCACCTACGACCCCACCAAGAACCCCAGCGTCGTGAATGTGGACCTGGAGAAGGCCAACAAGTGGATCGCCAACGGCGCTCAGCCCACCGACACCGTCAAGAAGATCCTCAAGTTCAGCGAGGAGAAGTAAGTCCCCTTCCGAATATCCCGGCCCTCCAGCCCGGAAATGAGGTTTTATCATGGAAGAATTGCTGATTACCCTGGCCAAGGGCCTTGTCGAGGACAAGGACGCGGTCAAGGTCACCGTCGACGAGCCCGATGAAGAGGGCGTCGTCGTTTACCACCTGAATGTCGCTCCCTCCGACATGGGACGGGTCATCGGCAAACAGGGCAGAATCGCCAAGGCGATCCGCACCGTCATGCGTGCGAGCGCCGCCATGCGCGATGAAAAGGTCATGGTCGAAATCGACTGAACCACCAGGCGGAGCGGAGCGTTGCCCTGCTCCGTTTTGTTATCCGGGAGGGAGGAAGCCCGATGCTCCATGTCTGCCCCAGATGCGGCCGCTACGCGCCGGAACTGTCCTTTTCGCCGGACAGCGTCCGCTGCCCCTTCTGCGGGGAAGAGACCCCCATCCGGCGGTACCCGCTCTTTCTCATCACCGGCGCGAGCTGCGCGGGAAAATCCACCCTCACCAGAGAGCTGTACCTGCACGACAGCCGGGTCGCCGCCATCGAAAGCGATATCCTCTGGGACGAAAAATGGCGGGAAAAGGGCGACAACTTCCGCGCTTACCGCGCCATGTGGCTGCGGCTCTGCCAGAACATCAGCCACACCGGTAAGCCGGTCGTCCTCTGCGGCTGCTGCGATCCCTCTCAGTTCGCGGGCCAGCCGGAAGCGGGCTTCTTCACCGGCCTGCACTATCTGGCGGTCGTCTGCCGGGACGAGATCCTGCGTGAGCGGATGGACCGCCGCGGCGTCTCCAGCCCCGCCGCCCGGGAGGGCAACGCCGCCTACAACCGCTGGTTTTATGAAAATCACCACAAAACCTCCCCCGCCATCACCCTGCTGGACACCTCCGACCTGTCCCCAAAACAGGCGGCGGCCGCTGCCGGGCTGTGGATCGGGGAAATTCTGCAAAAGGAGCTGCCTCATGAGCCTTGAACGCCTCGAAATCGGCAAGATTGTCGCCATCCATGCCCTGAAGGGCGAAATGCGGGTCCAGCCCTGGTGCGACACACCGGACTTCATGTCCCGTTTCGCGCGGATGTTTCTGGACGGGGTGGAATACCGGGTGGAATCTGCCCGGCCGAATAAAAATATGGTCATCCTCAAGCTCTCCGGCATCGACACGCCTGAGCTGGCGCAAAAGCAGGTCAACAAGATCCTCATCGTCGACCGGAACGACATCCAGCTCGAAAAAGGGGTCTACTTTGTCGCCGACCTCATCGGGCTGACCGTCATCGACGCCGACGACGAATCAGTCGTCTACGGCAAACTGACCGATGTGAGCCAGACCGGCGCGAACGACGTCTACCACGTCCTCTTCGCCGACGGCAAGACCCGCTACGTCCCCGCCATCCCCCAGGTCGTGCTGGAAACCGACCTGGAGCGCCGGATCATGCGCATCCGCCCCCTGGACGGCCTCTTTGAGGATTGAGGTGGCCCCATGATCCGCATTGACATCGCCACCCTCTTCCCCGAAATGTGCGAGGCGGTCCTCGGGGAGAGCATCATCGGCCGCGCCCGCAAAAAACAGCTCGTCGAGATCCACTGCCACAACATCCGCGACTACTCCCCCGACCCCAGGCACCACCGGGTCGACGACTCCCCCTACGGCGGCGGCAAGGGCATGGTCATGCAGCCGGAACCGATCTGGCAGTGCTACCTCGACATCGTCCGGCAGAGCGGCTCCCGCCCCTATGTCATCTACATGTCCCCGCAGGGCAAGACCCTCACGCAGCAGAAAGCCCTCGAGCTGCGGGACGTCCCGCACCTGCTGCTCCTCTGCGGCCACTACGAAGGGGTGGACGAGCGCATCCTCGAGAAAATCGTCGACGAGGAGCTCTCCATCGGCGACTATGTCCTGACAGGCGGCGAGCTGGCCGCGATGGTCGTCACCGACAGCGTCGTCCGCCTCTGCGAGGGCGTCCTGCCCGCCGAGGAGTGCTACCAGAACGAAAGCCACATGAACGGCCTGCTGGAGTACCCGCAATATACCCGCCCCGAGGAATGGGAAGGAATGCGGGTGCCGGAGGTCCTGCTGTCCGGCCATCACGCCAATATCGAAAAGTGGCGGGCAGAGCAGAGCCTTGAACGAACCCGCCGCAAGCGTCCGGACCTCTGGGAAAAGCACATTTAGCGCACTTTTAAAATGCAAACAAATCAGAAAACTGCTTTTACAAACTGTTGATTCTGCCTAATTGTGTGGATAACTACTATTGAAATTTTAAATCTCTCACGAATTTCCGCAAAAGACGCCTTTTCCCGCTGAAAATCAGTTGACTACTTCGCCTGACGTGCTATAATAAAAATACAGCGAAAAGCCGGGCAAGGAAACAGAGACAGCCCGCATCACACCACATTTTGGATCATGGTATAGGAGAGTATGATATGTATCTGAAAGACGTAATTGTTCAAAACCAGGTCGGCCTTCACGCCCGCCCCGCCACCTTCTTCATCCAGAAAGCGAACGAGTTCAAATCCTCGATCTGGGTAGAAAAGGAAGATCGCCGTGTCAATGCCAAGAGCCTTCTGGGTGTCCTGTCCCTGGGTATCGTTGGCGGCACTACCATCCGCATCATCGCTGACGGCGTTGACGAGCAGGCTGCCGTTGACAGCCTTGTCGCTCTGGTGGATTCTGCGTTTGCGGAATAACTTCGGATTGTTTGAAAGCCCCCGGGGATTCCCGGGGGATATTTTTTTCGCTTCGCCGGATGAGGGAACCTGCTACCGCACCCAGCGCCCGTCCGACCCGACCAGGTATCCGTCAGGCGTCATAACGCCGGCGAGCATCCGCCCGCTTTCCAGATAGTACCAGTCTCCTCCCCAGAAAAGCCAGCCCTGATAGCGGCTGCCGTCCGGGCGGAAATAGTACCACTCCCCTTCAATGCGCTGCCAGCCGGTTGCCATCGACCCATCCGGGCGGAAGTAGTGGAACCCCTCCCACTGGCCCAGCATGACCACCCCTTCGGTTGAGGGTCCGGTGGGCCGCCAGCCGTTGTCGTACATCCTCCCGTCGCTACCCAGGAAGTACCATTTTCCGTCCTCCCAGAGCCAGCCGGTGTGCATCCTGCCGCCCTGCGGCGAGAGATAGTACCAGCCCCCGCCGGTCTGGAGCCAGCCGGTGCGGTACTGAAAATCCTCGCCAAGGTAGTACCAGCCGCCGTCGCGCTGCACCCAGCCGGTCTTGAGCGAGCCGTCCTCCTGCAGGTAGTAGTACCCGCCGTTGCCGGCATATTCGCCCGGATTGTACGCCCCGCCGGGCATAGCGTCGACCCAGCCGGTGACCATCTCATACATTCCGTACTCCCCGCCTTCGGAGTAAGGCCAGAAATAATACCACTTTCCCGCGATCCGCTGCCACCCGGACGCGAGGCGCCCGCCTTCCTCACGAAAGCGCCATCGGCCGTTTGCGAGGTGCTCCCAGTTGCCCTCGCCCGGAACCTCCCGGGTCTCCGTCACCTCGGCCAAAATCGGGGCGTCCAGGCTGTCTGCCACCACGAGGGTAAAGACGTCCTCCCACACCCGGCCGGAGCCGTACAGGTTTTCGTCACTGAGCATGACGGCGTATTCCCCGCCGCTGAGGTTCAGCACGCCGCTGCCGCGGTTGGGGGTAATCTCATAATACTTTTCCTCCCGGGCGGGGTTGTCAAAGGCCACGATGCCCCGTTCGATCAGCTCCGCCCCGTCGACGGTCTCGCCGGTAAAGGCGCCGCGGGTGTAATTTTCGCCGTACTCATAGAGCTTATAGCGGGACTCCCGCACCCGGTTGAAATCGCTGGTGTTTGCCATCACCACCGCGAAACTGGCAGCGTCTGCCCGGTAGGGGATTTCCCCCAGGGCGTACACGGCATTCCCTTCCCCCCAGACAATGTCCTCGCGGATGGCGGCGACGTTTTCAAGTGTCACCTGAGCGCCGTCCTCGTTGCGGATGATGGCGGTCGTCCCGCGCAGGGTATAGGTGAATTCCCCATTCTCCCCCAGTTCCCCCGTCTGGACCTCCACGGCGGATGCCGCAATGCCAAACGGGACGGAAAGGCAGAGCACTGCCGCAGCCGCTACAGCTGTGGCGATCCATTTTTTCCAAAACATACAGCAATCCCTCCTTTTCTCCATTGTAGCATGAAAGAAGCCGGATTGCCACTACAAACCAATTACATTTTTAGCATTTTCCACAAAAAGGGGGTTTCCCATGACCATTGAAGAGCTCAAACAGAAGGCCCTGAGCCTCACCCTTCAGCCCGGGGTATATTTAATGAAGGACAAACAGGGTGAAATCATCTATGTCGGCAAGGCCAAGGCCCTCAAAAACCGGGTGGTCAGCTATTTTCGGGAAAACAGCTCTCATACGGAAAAGGTCCGGCAGATGGTCGCCCACGTCAACGATTTCGACTATATCGTGACCGCCAGCGAGTTTGAAGCACTGGTCCTCGAATGCAGCCTCATCAAGCTCCACAAGCCCAAATACAACATCATGCTCAAGGACGACAAGGGCTACCACTACATCCACATCACCGGCGGCGATTACCCCCGCATCGAGGCCGCCAAGCAGAAGGACGGGGACGGGGAATTCCTGGGTCCCTATGTCAGCTCCTACATCGTCAAACAGAGTGTCGACGAGGCCAACCGGGCCTTCTGCCTGCCCACCTGCTCGAAAAAATTCCCGCAGGAATTCCGGAAGGGCCGCCCCTGCCTGAACTTTCACATCCACCGCTGCTTCGGCCTCTGCCAGGGGAAGATGGGCAGGGAGGAGTACCGGAAGCTGATCGGCGAGGCGGTCGATTACATCCGCCACGGCTCCATCGCCTCGGTGGAGGAGCTGGAAAAGGAGATGAACGAGGCCGCGGAGTCGCTGGACTTTGAGCGCGCCGCGCGGCTGCGCGACCGCATCCGCGCCATCCAGAAGATCACCGCCACCCAGCAGGTGCTGCTCGACGAGGACAAAAACCTCGACGTCATCGCCTTTGCACAGAACCACCTCGTTGTCTGCGCAGTGGTCATCCAGTACCGCGAAGGGCGGCTGATGGACAAGCTCACCTACTTTTTTGAGGAGAGCAGCGCCGACCTGACCGAACTGCGCGGCGAATTTCTCACCCAGTACTACGCCTCCGCGAGGGACATCGCCCGCACCATTCTCCTCGACGGCCAGCCGGAGGACGCAGAGCTTTTCGCCGAGTTTGCGCGCAGCCGGGCCGGGCACGCGGTCAGCATCTCGGTGCCCCAGAAAGGGAACCGCAAAAAGCTGATTGAGATGGCCCACAACAACGCCCTCGAGCAGCTCTCCGACCGGGTGCAGCGCACCGGCAGGGAAGTCGCAGCCCTGGAACAACTCGGCTCCCTGCTCAGAATGCCCTCCCCTCCCCTCTACATCGAGGCCTACGACATCTCCAACTGGGGCGAAACCGGCAGGGTGGGCGGCATGATCGTCTTTGAAAACGGGCGGCCGCTGAAATCAGACTACAAGCGCTTCGCTATCAAAGAGGTCGCCGGACAGGACGACTTCGCCTCGATGGCTGAAGTGCTCCGCCGCCGGATGACCCGCTATCAAAACGGCGACCCGGCCTTTTCCCGCCTCCCCGACCTCATTCTTCTGGACGGCGGCAAGGGGCAGCTCTCAGCTGTCCAGAAGGTTTTCGCGGAGATGGGCATCCGCGTCCCGCTCTACGGCATGGTCAAGGACAGCCGCCACCGCACCCGCGCCCTGGTCGGAGAGGGCGGCGAGATCGCCCTTTCTGCGCTCAAATCCGCCTTCACCCTGGTCACCGCCATTCAGGATGAGGTCCACCGTTTCGCCATCGCCTACCAGCGCACCCTCCACAAAAAGGCGAACTATGACAGCGACTTAAAAAAGCTGCCCGGCATCGGAGATGCCAGAGCAAAGGCGCTTTTAAAGGAGTTCCGCACCAAAAAGCGCATCCTGGAGGCCTCCCCCGCCGAGCTCGGCGACGTGGTACATTTCCCGCCCGAAAAGGCGGAGGCCCTCTGGCAGGGAATTCACGCGCTCTGGGGCGCCGGAGAGGCGGAATAAACAGTTTTTTCGAAACAGCTCAAAAAAATTTTAAAACCGGTGAAAAATAGTGATAGAGTTTTCGCCGGAAATCCAGTATAATATGGAGTAAGAGGATGTCCCCCCGTTTGAGTTGGAGGGCGGGGCCCTTGAATTTGATTGAGTTGGAGGAATTTACTATGGCAATTCTCGAAGAAATCAGCAGCTACCTGCAGCAGGGACGCTCTCCCAAGGTCAAAGAGCTGGTCCAGAAGGCGATCGACGAGGGCATCGAGCCCTCCCGGATCCTCAACGAGGGCCTGCTGTCCGGCATGGACGTCATCGGCGAAAAATTCAAAAACAATGAGGTGTTTGTCCCCGAGGTCCTCATCGCCGCCCGCGCCATGAACGCCGGCGTCGCCATCCTCAAGCCCTATCTGGTCTCTGCCGGCGTCGAGTCGAAGGGCACCGCCGTCATTGGAACCGTCAAGGGCGACCTGCACGACATCGGCAAGAACCTTGTCAAGATGATGATGGAGGGCAAGGGCCTGAAGGTGGTCGACCTGGGCGTCGACGTTTCCGCCGAGCAGTTCTACAACGCCGCTGTGGAGAATAATGCGCAGATTGTCTGCTGCTCCGCCCTGCTGACCACTACCATGAGCGAGATGAAGAATGTCGTCGACTACTTCACCGAAAAGGGCC
>CALXIG010000018.1 GCA_944388305.1 uncultured Clostridia bacterium | reverse complement strand
GCGGATTTAGCTCATCTGGTAGAGCGCCACCTTGCCATGGTGGAGGTAGCGAGTTCGAGCCTCGTAATCCGCTCCATTATCCTATTCAAACGCCCAGAAATAGGTATTCGACAGAGGGGTTCTCTGGACCACAGGCCATCCGGCCTGTGGTTTCTTTCTTTTTCCCGGCAATAAAATAATCCGTCCAGGCAAAAAAAGATGAGCGCCCCCTCTTCCCGGATTGGCGGCTATCTTTTTCCGGCAGGTGGCAGCGATTGGCGAAATTTCCAACAAACCCCCTCTTGCAAAAATCGAAATCTGTGCTATAATGATATCAGACAACAGGGCGGTCGGGGGCGTGTTCAAAAAAGCCCCATCTGTTGCAGCAAAAATGCGGGTTTGTGGAAGTTTTCCAGAAAAATCAGAGGAATCACCAAATCGCAGGGATTTCCGAAAATTTTTCAAAAAAAGCCTTTACAAACCGGCGGATATTTGCTATAATCAGACCGTAGTCCGAAAGCGCGGACCGGATGCTGCGTTACCCCAACAACCCGGCGGACGGCGAGCGGCGGAGGACCTGTCACAGAAACGTGACTCTCTTATGAAAGTAAGAAATCACGGGGCGTTTGACAAATTTTATTTTGGAGGATGAAAAAACATGAAGAAACAGAGAGTTCTTGCTCTGGCTCTGGCTGCTGCGATGGCTACTTCTGTCTTCGGCGGCATGAGCGCTTCTGCGGCTGATCCCGATGCGTATGAGCCGTATGAAGTCGCTGATGTAGCGATCACTGCGGAGAACCTGGAAGATGTTCTGGTTCTCGAAGAGTCTGTCAGCACTGAGGACGGCGAGTACACCTACACCGACATCGAGAGCGGCAAGTACTACGCTTTCGACCTCGTTGCTGCCGATCAGGACACTTACGACTTTGACGACGTTGTCAATGCTGTCGAGGACGGCGATGACAACGCGCTGGATGTCGTCAAGGCTTACTTCGAGTTCAACGGCGACGGCACCCCCAAGACCGAGAAGGACATCAGCCGCGACGCTACTGACACCCGTCAGATGGCTCTCGACGATTTCGAGGCGATTTGCGACGAAGCTGCTGACATCGATCTCGACATGTACTATGAGGACGACCTCGTTGACTACAACGCGGCCGCTCTGCTCGCCGAGATCGCGAGACTGGGCGAGAACAACCGTTACTACGGCGCTCGCACCTCTCAGCTGCTCTACATCAACACCGCCTACAACCTCATCTTCGGCAGCCTGCTCGCTCCCGAGTACACCTACGAGGATATGTACAACGACCTTCTCGAGAAGGTTGACGCGCTGGTTGAGGACGACTACTCTGCTGACAACTGGATCGACGTCCAGAAGCAGATCAGCCTGGCCGAAGTCGATGCCGACAAGGGCACCGAGGCTGGCTACAAGGATGCTTACGATCATCTGATGTACATCTTCACCAACATCTCCACCGAGAGACCTTCCTACTCTGACCTCAGAGACGCCCTCGCCGACCTGTTCGAGGACGGCCTGAAAGCGACCGAGCTGGAAGCTGCGATCGACGCCGTGAAGGGCTCCGACACCAAGCCTTCCGCGATCAAACCTTACAGCGGTGACGAAGACAACGGCGCCACCTACCTGTGGGAAGACTACAACGGCAGAACTGCCACCGACGAGTGGAAAGAGTTCGCTGGCTACAAGGACAAAGACGACGCTGACGAGGATGTCGTCGGTGCTTATCAGGAAGCGGTCCGCGTTTACGCGCTCTGCACCAAGAGCACTACCCGCAAGTTCGTCTCCCAGTCCATGGTTGACAACGCTCTGGAAGACCTGAACGACGCCCTGTACGCCCTCGATCCCAACTACACCACCCCCAACTGGGTCATCGTGAAGCTGGAAGAGGCTCTCGACAAGGCTAACGAAGTCAACGAGGACGATTACCGCACCTCTTCTTCCCTCTGGAAGAAGTTCGTCTCCGCTATGGAGAAGGTTGAAGAGCTGCTCGATCAGGGCGATGTCAAGGACACCGTCGCTGACAAGGCTGCTGACGACCTCCTGAAGGCGATCGACAACCTGAAGGGCGCGAAGAAGTCCGTTCCCTCCGAGACCAGATCCGACCTGAAGGCTGTCATCAAAGAAGCCAAGGAACTTCTCAAAGACAAGACCGACAAGTCCGTCTCCCAGATTCTCGCTCTTGAGGATGCGCTCGAGGCTGCTGAGGACATCAACACCTCCAACACCGTCTCCGAGTACGAGGCTGCCATTGCTGACCTGAACGCCGCCATCTCTGGCTACAACCAGATTCAGGGCTGGTATCAGGATAACGGCAAGTGGTACTACGGCATGGGCGACACCACCGCGAAGGGCTGGCTGAACCTCAACGGCACCTGGTACTACCTCAACGAGGATGGCTCCATGGCTACCGGCTGGATCAACCTGGACGGCACCTACTACTACCTGAAGGATTCCGGCGCGATGGCTACCGGCTGGCTGCTTTACAACGGCACCTGGTACTACCTCCAGAGCTGGGGCGGCATGGTCGCTAACGGCTGGTACTGGATCGGCGGTTCCTGCTACTACTTCTACAACTGGGGCGGCATGGCGGTTAACACCACCATCGACGGCTACACCGTCAACGCTTCCGGCGCTTGGGTCCGCTAAGTAACACTTACGGCCTGACAACCGCATAACGAGAGGGGCACTGCTTCGGCAGTGCCCCTTTTGCATGTCCGCGCACGAAAAAAGCCCGCGTCCGAAAAAGGCGCGGGCATCTCTCTGCCTTTGTTTTGGAGGAAAAAGAAAAACCCCGGAAATTCCGGGGCTTTGGAGGTGCCACCCAGATTCGGACTGGGGGTGAAGGAGTTGCAGTCCTCTGCCTTACCACTTGGCTATGGCACCAAAAAAATGGAGCGGATTACGAGGCTCGAACTCGCTACCTCCACCATGGCAAGGTGGCGCTCTACCAGATGAGCTAAATCCGCAAAATGGTGCTTCCGGTCGGAATCGAACCAACGACACGAGGATTTTCAGTCCTCTGCTCTACCGACTGAGCTACAGAAGCATGTATGGCGACCTGCATGGGGCTCGAACCCACGACCTCTAGCGTGACAGGCTAGCGCTCTAACCAACTGAGCTAGCAGGCCATTTGAAGTGCCGGTCAAATCGGCCGGTCAACGAAATATATTATACACCAGAATTTGCAATTTGTCAACAGGGAATTTAAAAAAAACGAAATTTTTTCGTCGGCAAATTATCTTGATTTTCGCGGCCGCCTGTTGTATAATAGTCCTATCGGATTCTAGCGTCAAAACGGAAGGGACGGTGCAGATGGACTGGAGAAAAGCAACCCGCACCGGCGCGAGCGCGGTGCTTTCGCTGCTGATTATCTGCTCGATTGCCGGGATGATTCTGCTCGGCATCGGGATGAGCAACGCGAATAAAACAGGGACCTTCAACCTTTTTGGATACAGCTTTCACCTCAACAAGAGCACGGCGATGGAGCCGGACATTATGCGCAACGACCTGGTTGTCGTGCGCCACGGGGACTTTTCGGAGATCTCCGTGGGCGATTACGCGGCCTTCTACTATGAGGAGGACGGCGAGGAGCACCTGCTGGTCCGGCGGGTGCGGGCGGTCAGCGGCCTGACCTACCGGGTCGCGGACACGAACGGCGGCACGCTGGAGATCTCGGCGGAAAACGCGCGGTTTCTGGGCGTGGCGGTGCAGCGCAGCGCGGCGCTGGGACAGGCGGTCCTCTTTTTGCAGACCGAGGACGGCAAGATGATCTTCCTCGGCTGGACGGCGGGAATCGCGATCTGTCTGATCGGCCTGACCATCCTGTTTCATGTCATCTGGAAGCTCCTGGCGGTGCAGCGGCGCGAGGGTCCCGCGGACGGGATTACCGGCGAAACGCTGGATTTTGACGAACCGGTCAAAATCCCGGAACAGAAATAACGCGAATCGGAGCCGGGCCTGCCCCGGCTTTTTGTATGTTGGGTTGAATGAGAAAGGAGAAACGAATGGGCAAAAATCTGATTGTAGCGCAGTCTGGAGGGCCGAGCGCCGCTATCAATGCGACTCTGGCCGGGGTGATCGCCGCCGCGCAGGAGGCGGGGGCGGTTGACCGCGTCTATGGGGGACTCCACGGCATCGAGGGGATTCAGGCGGGAAAGATCGTCGACCTCACCGGCTTTGCCGATTTCGCGCGGCTCAGGGCGACGCCTGCGATGGCGCTCGGCTCCTGCCGCTGCAAACTGCCGCCGGTCACAGAGCGTGATGCGGAGATCTACCGGCGCCTTCGGGAAATTTTCGCTCATTTCGATATCGGGTACTTTCTCTACATCGGCGGAAACGACAGCATGGACACCGTCGACAAGCTCTCCAGCCTGTTTGCGGGCGAGGCGGACGCGCCGGTCGTTGTCGGTGTCCCCAAAACCATCGACAACGATCTCCCAATGACCGACCACACGCCGGGATACGGCAGCGCGGCGCGGTATCTGGCGGTCACAATGGATGAGATCATTCAGGATACCGCCATCTACAATGTCCCCGCGGTCACCATCGTGGAAGTGATGGGCCGCAACGCGGGCTGGCTCACTCTGGCGGCCGGAATGCCCCGCTTTACCGGCGGAACCAAGCCGGATATCATCGCCCTCCCCGAGGTGCCGTTCGACGAGAATGAGTTTCTCCGGCAGGTGCGGGAAAAGCTGCGCCACACCCCCAATGTGGTGGCGGCGGTCAGCGAGGGCCTGCGCGACGGGAACGGCGCCTACGTCGGCAGCAGCGCCAAAAGCGGCGCGGTGGATGTCTTCGGACACACTTATCTCAGCGGCGTCGGCAAGTACCTGGAGGGCCTTGTCAAGCGGGAAATCGGCTGCAAGGTCCGCTCCATCGAGCTTAATCTCATGCAGCGCTGTTCCGCCCACCTGGCGGCCGGCGTCGACCTTGAGGAGGGCTTTGCCTTGGGCCGGGCGGGCGTGGAGGCGGCTCTGCGCGGCGAGACGGGCCGCATGATCGCGGTGGAGCGAATTTCGGACAGTCCCTACGCAATGCGCCTGCGCACCGTCGCCGTCAGCGAGGTCGCCAATCAGGAGCAGCTGGTGCCCGAAAAGTGGCGGGATCTGGATGATCCGGAGGCGGTTCGCGGCATCCGCAACTACATCCTTCCTCTGATGCAGGGGGACGTGCCGCAGTTCCGCAACGAGTTCGGTATGAATACCTACGTCAGTTTTTTGAATTGGAAATACGCGGAATAGTGCGCCGGAGAGGGCGCGGCTCCGGCGTGTTTTTCACAAATCTCCCCGGCTCCTGGCGGGCGGTCTGCGGACCGCCCGCTTTTTTGCAGATTTTTGCAGTGATATTTTGAAAAAGACGGCGCATAGTAACCTCGTATGTCAGAGAATAAAAGGAGGATGTCAATGCGCAAGGCCATACAGATTCTGAGCCTCTTTGCCGCGCTTATTGTGGCGGCGGTTATGGGGTTCGTGTGCTATTTGGATTTTACCATCCCGGACCGGTTTTATGTGACGGATGTGAGCTCTTTCTCCATCAGACAGTACCGGCAGATCGAAACGGAACTTCCCCGCCAGGAGGAACTGCGGGCAGGGGTGCCCGGGTCGCGCTCCAGAGAGGCGGAACTGAAGCTGCTGGGCCTCATCCCGATCAAAACCACCTGGCTTCAGGAGGTGGATGAAACCTGCGTCGTCCCCTGCGGGACGCCGTTCGGACTCAAAATGCTGACAGAGGGGGTCGTGGTGGTCGGACTCAACCCGGTGGAGACGCGCACCGGCTCCGCCTACCCCGCCGACACGGCCGGAATCCAAAAGGGCGACGTGATTTTGCAGGTTGACGGGGAGGCGGTTCACTCCAACAGGGAGCTGACCGCCTGCGTCCGCAAAAGCGCCGGCAGGCCCATGCGCTTCACTGTCCGGCGCGGGGAGGAGGTCCTGACCCTCTCGGTGACGGCGGCAAAAAGCCTCGCGGACGGCGAATACCGCTGCGGCATCTGGGTGCGGGATTCCTCCGCCGGCATCGGCACCGTAACCTTCTACGACCCCGCGACCGGCGTGTTCGGCGGCCTTGGCCACGCCGTCTGCGATGTGGACACCGGGGAGGCCATGCCGCTTTCCAGCGGCGAGGTGGTGCCGGTCCGCATCACCGGCGTCCGGAAGGGTGAGGCCGGTGAGCCGGGCGAACTGGAAGGCAGCTTTCTCTCCGGCGTCCCGAGCGGTCTCCTCTGTCTGAACAATGAGACGGGCGTCTATGGCGTGCTCTACGACAGTCCGTCCAGGCGGGAGGCGGTTCCCCTGCTATTCCGCCAGGAGATCCGGGAGGGCGCTGCGCAGATCCTGGCCACAGTCCGGGGCAATGCGCCCGAATTGTACGATATTGTCATCGAGAAGGTCGATCTCAGCGGCAATGCGCCGACCAAAAATATGGTGATCCGCATCACCGACCCGGAGCTGCTCGCGGAAACCGGCGGCATCGTGCAGGGGATGAGCGGCAGTCCCATTTTGCAGGACGGAAAGCTGGCTGGCGCCGTGACCCACGTTTTCGTCAACGATCCGACGAGGGGATATGGAATCTTTTCCGAGAACATGCTCGGAAATTGCGAGAAGGTGGAAGAACTCGTCGAGGAGCCGGCGGCATGAGCGCGCGGGTTTTGTTGTCAGGCTGAAAAAATAGCAATTTTGCAGAAAAATACAGTGTTATATTTGGAGCAATATGAACGCTGCGCTTCAAATTATGAGAAAAGTATGTAGCAAAACAAAATTTCTAAACAAATCATAACTTTTATAGTATTGCATAATTCTTTATAAAATGTGGCTAAATACCAGATTATACAAGAAATCTGCAAAAAATATCATGTTGTGCTATTTTTCGTCACAGATTCGTAAAATCTCAAAAGGCATATTTGGCACTATTTTTTACTCAAAAATGTTGAAATTGAGAAAAGGCTGTGCTAAAATATGACTATATCAATCAAGAGGAGGAAATCTGTGTGGATTTACACAAAACAGTCTTAATCGGCGATGATTCCGCTGATTTTGGAACGATTTGCAGAGAAGCTTTGAAAGACCACGGGCTGGATGTGCAGCTTTGCGGCCGCGATGGCCGGGATGTGCTGGACGCAATTTCGGCCGGCCGCCCCAGGGTCGCGGTCATCAATATGCTGATGGTGCATGGAGACGCCATTGCGGTCATCCGCGCCTGCCGCGAGCAGAATCTGGAAACCGCGTTTATTGTGGTCTCGCCGTATGAAAATCAACTGATTATCGGCCAGATTATGAAGATGGAAAAATGCCTGTTTATGCTTCAGCCTTTTGATTTGGAAGAATTGTATCAGCGGATCCTTCTGTTGCTGGATAAGCCCGCAGCAAAGCGCGGCGCCGGCACGCCGGAGGAAATTTCCCAACACGATCTGGAACTGATGATTACCAATATCCTTCATGAAATCGGCGTGCCCGCTCATATCAAAGGGTACCACTACCTGCGGGAGGGCATCGTCCTCACGGTGCGGGACATCTCGCTGATTAACTCGGTGACAAAGGAGCTGTACCCCTCCATCGCCAAGAAATTCGGCTCGACTTCGTCGCGGGTCGAGCGCGCCATCCGCCATTCGATCGAGGTCGCGTGGGACCGCGGGGACGTCGACGTCCTCAACTCCTATTTCGGCTACACAATCCAGAACAGCCGCGGCAAGCCGACCAACTCGGAGTTTATCGCCATGATCGCCGACCGGATCCGGATGCAGCTGCAAACCGGTGAAACCTCGATCAGCTGAAATATGCAAACAGCCGTGCCTGTGCGTCATGCAGGTACGGCTGTTCTTGATTTTTGGGGCAGGCTGTGGTACAATGGCTGCATGGAGGTGTACAGAATGTGCAGAAA
>CALXIG010000017.1 GCA_944388305.1 uncultured Clostridia bacterium | reverse complement strand
AGCATGCTGGCCTGTCCGCCCTTCTGGGCGTAGCTGCCGTACAGGCCGGAGAAGCCCTTGTAGGCGCCTTTGTCCATCTCGCCGCTGTAGAAGGCGGCGGTTTTTTTGCTTTAATCGGGCAGGTCCTGCTTCCAGCTCTGCGGATCAATGCGGTTCATTGAAAAACCTCCCTTTCGATTGTGTCGTTGCTTTTTCCGGCCGCGCAGGCCGGAGGACTACTACCAGTATACCACAGAGCGGTCCGCCCCGCAAGCCTTCGGAGAGCGCAGGCTCCCCTCCGCTTTCTGTCCGGGTTCACCGGCAAGCCCACATTTTTTCCGATTTCTTCCGGGAATTCCCTTGCATTTTTGGTTGAAAAGGTGTATTATAGAAGAATAAGGGCGCGGCATTTTCGCCCGCCGGATAGAAAATTCATAAACGATTTACACGAAATTGAGGAAACTCCCCCGTTTTTGTGGCATGATAAGAGGAAGGAGACGCTGGATGCCCCGCTTTTTTACCGCCCCCATCGACGGGGATCGCGCCCTGATTACCGGGGAGGACGCCTCCCACATCACCCGCTCGCTGCGGCTCCGGCCCGGCGAGGCCGTCACCCTCTGCGACGGCAGCGGCTTTGACTACCGCGCCCGCATCCTTGAGACCGGCGATCCCGTTGTTCTGGAGGTCCTCGAAAAGCTGCCGAGCAGCACCGAACCGCGCGCCCGCCTCACCCTCTTTCAGGCCCTCCCCAAGGGGGACAAGATGGAGTTCATCATTCAGAAGAGCGTCGAGCTGGGGGTGCACCGGATCGTGCCGTTGCTCACCTCCCGCTGCATTTCCCGCCCTGACCCCAAAAGCATGGAGAAAAAGCTCGTCCGCTACCGCAAAATCGCGGCCGAGGCTGCCAAGCAGAGCGGCCGCGCCATCATTCCCGAGGTCGCGCCTCTGGTCACACTGGAGGAGGCGGTGCAGCTTCTCCCCGCCCACGCGCTCGTCTTTTATGAGGGCGGCGGGCAGCGGCTGGCAAGCCTGGTTTCCCCCGGCGCCGCCGAATGGGCGGTGTTTGTCGGGAGCGAAGGCGGTTTTGCGGCGGAGGAGATTGACTTCCTGGCCCGGCACGGCGTTGTCCGCGCGACGCTGGGTGCGCGCATCCTGCGCTGCGAGACGGCTCCGATCTGCGGGCTGTCGGTGATGCTCAGCCTGCTGGGCGATATTTAGGATCCTGCGGAAAGTTCCGTAAATGATAGAAAGGATTGATGATATGAAAAAGAACGTATGGATCGCCATTGCCGCCGGTGCGGCAGCGCTGGTGGCAGGCGCGATTGCTCTTGCCGCCTTCCTGCGCAAGAAGAGCAAGGCCCTCTCCGAGCACCTCGACTATGATCCCGACGATTACTTTGAGGACGAGTGCGAATGCGGCGACTGCGAGTGCGGGGACTGCTGCTGCGCCGAAGAGGACTCTGAGGAAGAGGTCGAGACCCTTCCCCTGCATCCGGATGAGACTGCCGCGGAGGAATCTGAGGCTGTTCCCGGGGACGCGGAATAAGGAAAAGCTGGACGGCCGGAACGCGCTTCGTTCCGGCCGTTTTTTCATGCCCGCCCGGGCGGCTGCTATTTCCGGGGCGGAAAAGCGGCCGGCGCGGCCAGTCCGGTCCCGAAACCGACCTTGCCGCCGTTTAAAAGAAACGCCTTGACCGACCGCTGGAGGGAGGTGTCCTCGGGGTAGCCGGCGGGGTCGTCGTATTCCCGCTTAAAAAGCCAGATGATGCAGGAATTCTGCGATTCGTCGCAGCCCGCCATTTCAAACAGGTCCTGGAACCCGCGGATGCGGGAACCCGCGGGCAGCAGGGTCCGCAGATTGCCGGACAGCAGCCAGCTCGAACAGTAGGCCGCGCGGTAACAGAAATCGGGGAACACCTGCGGAAAGAACTCCCCCGCCTGCCGGAAAGAGTCCAGGACGGACGCACGGGAGAGGTCGGCGTCGGAGGGAATGTGAATGGAGAGGACCGGCGACTCGGGCGCGAGGTCAAAGCTGGCCGTGCGCAGCCCTTCCGGCAGGGTGCGCAGCTCGTACTCCAGCGTGCCCAGCCGGAACAGCAGCCCGGCAGTCTGCCGCCAGGCCCAGTAATGGCGGTCAAAGCCCCGGATGCCGAAACTCACAAAATGCTCCTCCACAAAGCGGGGGAAGCAGCCCATTGTGTCGAGAAAGACCCGGTCCGGGATGCCGCGGGCCGCCCAGGCCTGCCGGTCGAGCGCGGCGGCGGCGAGAAAGACGGCGAGGATGTCGAGTCCGTTTTCCCCGCTGTTCCGGCACCGCTCCGCGAGGCGGGCAGCGGCGCCTCCGGCGGCTGCGGGGTCGGTGAGCAGGCGGGCTTCCGCCTCCTCCGCGCGGGGTGCGAGCGCGGCCAGCCGCTCAAGGACCGAAGGATGAAAGCCCAGCTCGCGGGCAAGGGCCAGAATGCTGTCTGTCATGGAAAATTCCTCCTGCTGCAAGGTCAGATGGGGCGCGATGCAGGCGCGGAGCCTGCCGAGAAGCGCCGCTGTGTCCACTTTGGAAAAATCGGTGGTATCGACCACGATGCGGGGGCCGTTTGCCGCAAAGCGGCGGTAAACCGCACGGTAATCGCCGGTAAGGGCGACCGTGATGCCGGTATAACGGTGCCGCGCGAGAAGGGAGAGAAACGCCTCCCGCGTCCTGTCTTCAAAATTGTTCTCCAGCAGAAAAGGCTGGCCGGCCCGCATCAGCTGCTCCGCGGCATAGCAGAGCATCCTGGCGGCCGCGTCGCCGAGCCGCACCTTCTCGGCCCGCGAACGGAACCCCAGCGTGTCGAAGAGAATCTCCTTGACGCTGTCCTTGGAGAGGACAGGCAGCCCGAGCTGCTCCCCGAGGAAAGCGGCCATTGTGCTCTTCCTGGACGCCGGGATACCTGCGACAAAAATACAGTACATCAGCTTCCCTCCCCCGTTCCGCGCGTTTTCCTTATTTTACCATAAATACGAAACGGGCGCAATGGATTTTAGAGAAATTGCGGCAGAAAAGAGCCGGGTCTCTGGAAATAACCTCACCATCCGTGGGCGGTGATCTGTTCGGCAATCTCGGCGAAGACCGGCGCGGCTGTTTCGTTGCCGAAGCCGCTGTCCTCCGAGAGGACGGTGATGACGTATTTGGGGGAAGAGGCCGGGAAAAAGCCGGAAAACCAGCCGTGCTCGTACTCCTCCTCCCCTTCAAACCGCCCCGTCTGGGCGGTGGCCGTTTTGCCGCCGGCAGTGGTGTTGTCCGGCAGGGCGTTCTGTCCCTCTTCGACCATGACGCAGTGGATGAGCAGGCTCTGGAGCTGGGCGGCAATCTCCGGGGAGAGGATGCGCTGGGCCGGAACGGCTGCGGCGGGGGTGAGCAGTTCCCCGTCCCGGGTCGTGCCCTGCACCAGGCGGGGTGTCACCAGCATCCCGCCGTTGCAGGCGGCCGCCATCATCCGGGTGATCTGAAGGGGGGAGGCCATCAGGTCGCCCTGCCCGAAGCTCAGGTTGGCGACGGCGGCGGGGTGAATCAGATCGGATTCGGCGGGCAGGCTGCCCGCTGCCCCGGCAATGTCCCCGGAGAGGGGAATCGCCTCACCGAAGCCGAACCGCTTTGCCATCTCCAGCAGATTTTCACCCCCCACCTGCGCGGCAAGCTGGATAAAGTAGGGGTTGCAGGATTTCATCATCGCGTCAATCATGTCCACTTCCCCATGGCCGCTGCGGCGGTGACAGCGGATGATCTGGCCGCCCACGTCGATCTGGCCGGTGCAGGTGTAGGTTCCGTCGAGCGGCAGGCCCTGTTCGAGAGCGGCGGCCGCCGTCACAACCTTGAAGGTGGAGCCGACGCTGAACGGGAGCAGGGCGCGGTTAATCATCGGGGTGTTTTCGGTGTCCCGCACCGCCTCGGACAGATTCTCCGCCGTGTAGGCGGGAAAGCTGGCGCACGCCCTGATCTCGCCGGTGTACGGGTCCATCACGACAATCGCGCCTTTTTTGAGCAGCCGGTAGCCCACATTTTCGACCACCTTCTGAATGTTGGCGTCGATGGTCAGGACCACTCCCGCGCCGTCCGCCTCCTCACGCCGGATCTCCGGCGTGAGGCCGGGAATGCTGTGGCCGAGGGCGTCGAGCTGACAGGAGATCTCGGTGACGGCCGGGTCCTCCGACAGGTAGGCGTCCCAGCCCGCCTCGATGCCGCTTACGCCGTGACCGCTGCTGTCCAGATAGCCGACGATGTGGGGGGCAAGCTGCGGGGAGGCGGTGCGGACCGGCACCTGAAACGCCTCGACGCCCGGCGCCTCAATGCGCCCTGCATCGCTGAGCAGAAAAGGCCGCCCGCTTTCAAGCTGTTCCCGGACCTCATCCCGGCGTGAGGCGGGGACCGCCGCCAGGACGGACGTGATGTTCTCCGCGCCGGGGATGACGGCATAGCGGGTCTCGGAAAAAGTGTCCGCCAGCGGGAGAAAGTTACAGTCGTAAATTGCCTTCCTGCTTTCGGACACGGTCAGGGTGTAGCGCCGCTGCTGCTGCGCAGCCTGCATGAGGGCGTCCGACTGGGTGAGGCGCCCGAGCCAGAGGTAGAGGAGGGTGAACAGCAGGACAAAGCCGGCGAAGGTGAGGACCACCCGTTTCCGGAATGCCTCCGCCCTCTGCCGGCAGCGCGCCGAAACTGTCTGTCCGATCTGTTTTTTTCTCATAAAAATCCGCCTTTCCTTTTGAATTTCCCCTTGTAATTTTCCCCGCTTTATGTCAAAATATAAGGGGAGAATGTATCATTTCAGAAAGGGGCATATTATGAAACAGGACACCATTGTGATTCTCGATCTCGGCAGCCACGAGAGCGCCCGCATCGCCCGCCTGATCCGCAAGCTGGGCGTGTACAGCGAAATTCACCCGCACGACATCACCGCAGAGCAGCTCAGAAACTCCGGCAACATCAAGGGCATCATCCTGAACGGCGGAGAAAACCGGATTGTCGACGGGGCGGAGGTCGACGTCCGCGAGGAGATCTACAGCCTCGGCCTGCCGGTGCTGGCGGTCGACCACGCGCCGGCGCGCACAGAAAACAGGCTGGCCGCCTGGCCGGAGAGCGACCTGGAGGCGGAGGCGACCCTTCGGGGCTTCCTTTTTAAAGAGTGCGGGGCGGAGCCGAACTGGAATACCAAAAACTTCCTGGCCGACCAGATTGAGCTTGTCCGGCGGCAGGTCGGGGACCGCAAGGTGCTGCTCGCCCTGTCGGGCGGAGTGGACAGCTCGGTCGTGGCGGCGCTGCTCATCCGGGCGATCGGCGACCAGCTGACCTGCGTCCACGTCAACCACGGCCTGCTGCGCAAGGGCGAGCCGGAGCAGGTTGTCGAGGTTTTCCGCCACCAGCTGGGGGCGAATCTCGTCTATGTCGACGCTTCCGAGCGCTTTCTGACCAGGCTCGAAGGGGTCGCGGACCCGGAGCAGAAGCGCAAAATCATCGGGGCGGAGTTTATCCGGGTCTTTGAGGAAGAGGCCCGCAAGCTCGAGGGGATTGACTTTCTGGCCCAGGGAACGATCTACCCCGACATCATCGAGAGCGGCACCAAGACCGCCAAGGCGGTCAAGGCGCACCACAACGTCGGCGGCCTGCCGGACGATCTGAAATTCGAGCTGGTCGAGCCGCTCAAGCAGCTCTTTAAGGACGAGGTCCGCGCCTGCGGGCTGGAGCTGGGACTGCCGGAATCCATGGTCTACCGCCAGCCGTTCCCCGGCCCGGGGCTCGGGGTCCGCTGCCTGGGCGCCATCACCCGCGACCGGCTGGAAGCGGTGCGGGAATCCGATGCGATTCTGCGGGAAGAATTCCAGGCGGCGGGGCTGGAAGGCAAGGTCTGGCAGTATTTCACCGCGGTGCCGGATTTCAAGTCGGTCGGCGTGCGGGACAACGCCCGCTGCTACGAGTACCCGGTCATCATCCGCGCGATCAACACCATCGACGCGATGACCGCCGAGGTCGCCCTCATCGACTGGCCGGTCCTGCAAAAGATCACCGGCCGCATCTTAAAGGAGGTCAAGGGCGTCAACCGGGTCTGTTTCGACCTTTCGCCCAAGCCCCCGGCAACGATTGAGTGGGAATAAAACCAACCACCGCCAGAGTGTCCTGCCGCAGGCGCTCTGGCGATTGTGATAACGAGACCCAAACAGCACCGGCGGGAACATGCGGGCAGCGCCAAACACAGCGGCTGGAGGCGGTGATGCGGCTTTTCCGTCTGCCCCCGCGCTTCCCCGGAAACCGAAAAAAACCGATTGACAACCGCGTGCAAAGTTGCTATACTAAAAGGTAGAATGTAAAGATGAAAACGGCTGTGATGGGCAGAACCGGCCGCAGCTTTCCCTCCAGAGAGGACGCCGCCCGCTGAAAGGCGTCCGGGAAAAGCCGCCGGAAGCCGGCCCGGAGCTCCGCGCAAACCGCGGCGCGTGCCCTGCGTTAGAGGGGCTTCAAGCGGCATGGGGAATCCCCCATGCAATTTGGGTGGTACCACGGAGCGCGCTTCGTCCCATATTTTGGGGCGGAGTTTTTGTTTTGCGGAAAAACCCGCGCCGTTTTCCAATCTCAGAAAGGATGAATCACAGACATGAAATGGACCGGCTTGAACGACTTGCGGGAAGCCTTCCTCTCTTTCTTTGAAAGTAAGGGGCACACCCGCCTGCCCAGCGCCAACCTCATTCCCCAGGGGGACAAGAGCCTGCTGCTCATCAACTCCGGCATGGCCCCCCTCAAAAAGTACTTCTTAGGCCAGGCGACCCCGCCCAACGTCCGGGTCACCACCTGCCAGAAGTGCATCCGCACCCCCGACATCGAGCAGGTCGGAAAAACTTCCCGCCACGGCACCTACTTTGAGATGCTCGGCAACTTCTCCTTCGGCGATTACTTCAAGCATGAGGCCATCAAATGGGCCTGGGAGTTTATCACCGAGGTGCTGGAACTGCCTGTTGACCGGCTTTGGGTCACCATCTACCTCGATGACGACGAGGCGTTTGATATCTGGACCCGGGAAATCGGCGTTTCCCCCGACCGCATCGTCCGGCTGGGCAAGGAGGACAACTTCTGGGAGCACGGCTCCGGCCCCTGCGGCCCCTGCTCCGAGATCCACTTCGACCGGGGTCCCGAATACGGCTGCGGCAAGCCCGACTGCAAGCCCGGCTGCGACTGCGACCGGTACATGGAGTTCTGGAACCTCGTCTTCTCCCAGTTTGACTCCGACGGCAACGGCCACTACGAGCGGATGGCCAAGCCCAACATCGACACCGGTATGGGCCTTGAGCGTCTGGCCTGCATCATGCAGGGGGTGGATAACCTCTTTGAGGTCGACACCGTCCAGAATATCATGAAGAAGATCTCCGAGATCGCCGGAGTGGAGTACCACAAAAACGAGCGCACCGACGTCTCTTTGCGGGTCATCACCGACCACATCCGTTCCACCACCTTCATGATCGGCGACGGCGTTTCCCCCTCCAATTCCGGGCGGGGCTATGTCCTGCGCCGCCTGCTGCGGCGGGCCGCCCGCCACGGCCGGCTGCTCGGCATCACCGAACCCTTCCTCTATCAGGTCGTGGACACCGTCGCCCATGAGAACTTCGCCGCCTACCCCGAACTGACCGAAAAGGCGGCGTATATCAAGAAGGTCATCAAGAGCGAGGAGGAGGCTTTCCACGCCACCATCGGCAAGGGCATGGACCTGCTCGCCGACCTCATCGACAAGGCTTCCGCCCGGCATATCAGCGCCATTTCCGGCGAGGACGCCTTCCGCCTCTACGACACCTACGGCTTCCCCATCGACCTCACCCAGGAGATTCTGGCGGAAAAAGGCATCGGGGTGGACCTCGCGGCCTTTGACGCCTTCATGCGGGAGCAGAAAAAACGCGCCCGTGACAACTATCTGAGCAAGGGCGGCTCCTCCTGGGTGGAGGACGAGCTGGAGCTCCCCGAATGCAGGAGCGAATTTGCCGGCTACGAGACCCTTTCCTGCGACGCGAAGATTGAGGGCCTGCTGGTGGACGGCAAGGCCGTCCAGACCGCCCAGGAGGGCCAGGAAGTGGTGATCGTGCTCGACAAGACCCCCTTCTACACCGAAAGCGGCGGCCAGGTCTCCGATGAGGGGACCCTCTCCGCGGCCGGCTGCCAGGTGCGGGTGGTCCGGATGAAGAAGGCGCCCGGCGGGCAGATCCTTCACATCGGCTATGTGGCCGAGGGCGAGGCGCAGGCGGGCGCGCAGGTGACTGCCGCGGTGGACGAGTCCCGCCGCCGCGCCATCATGCGCAGCCACACTGCCGCCCACCTCCTGCAGGCGGCGCTGCGCGAGGTGCTGGGCGACCACGTCCATCAGGCCGGACAGCTGGTGGACGGCCGCGTCACCCGCTTTGACTTCACCCACTTCGAAGCCCTGACCCCTGAAGAGCTGCACAGGGTGGAGGCGATTATCAACGAAAAGATCATGGCCTGCATCCCGGTGCAGAACTACGAGTGCGGCCTCGGGGAAGCCCGCGCCAAAGGCGCAATGGCCCTCTTCTCCGAAAAATACGGCGACGTCGTCCGGGTGGTGGAGATCCCCGGCTTCTCCATCGAGCTGTGCGGCGGCACCCATGTGAAGAATACCGGCGAGCTGGGCCTCTTCAAGATCGTCTCCGAAAGCTCGGTGGCGGCCGGCGTGCGCCGCATCGAGGCGGTGACCGGCTACAACGTCCTGGCGATGATGGACGGCCTGAACGCCGCCATCCACCATGCGGCGGCGGCCTTAAAGCTCCAGGGGACCGACGATCTGGTCAGGCGCTGTGAGTCGATGGTGGCCGAGCTCAAGGAAAAGGACCGCGAGATCGCCGCCCTCAACGGCAAGCTGGCGGCGGGCCGCACCGGCGAGCTCTTACAGAACGCCCAGCGGGTCAACGGCGTGGCGCTGCTCTCCGCGCTGATGATCGGCCTCACCCCCGAGATGCTCCGCACCATGGGCGACAAGCTGCGCGACAAGGAGCCCAACGTCTGCGCGCTGCTGTGCGGCGGCACCGAGGAGAAGCAGACCTTCTACTGCGTGGCGGGCCCCGAGGCCGTCAAGGCTGGCGTCCACGCGGGCAGGATCATCAAGGAGGTCTGCGCCAGGACCGGCGGCAAGGGCGGCGGACGCCCCGACTCCGCGATGGGCGGCGTGGGCGACACCTTTAAGGTGGACGAAGCGCTGGCGATGCTCGACGACCTGGTCAGGGCCATGACTGAGAAATAAGACCGCCTGCGGCCTTACAGCGAAAGGAGGGTTGAAGCATGGACTGCTTATTCTGCAAGATCATTGCCGGGGAAATCCCCAGCAAAAAGCTCTACGAGGATGAGGACGTATACGCCTTTTACGACATTGATCCCCAGGCGCCCGTCCACTTCCTGGTGGTGCCCAAGGCTCACATTTCCGGGCCGGACGCCATCAATGAGGAAAACTGCGCCGTTGTGGGCAGGATCTACGCGGTGATCGCGAAACTGGCCAAAGAGCTCGGCCTGGAAAACGGCTACCGCGTGGTCTCCAACTGCGGCAGGGACGGCGGGCAGACCGTTGGACATCTCCACTTCCACGTGCTGGCGGGCCGTCTCCTCGCCTGGCCTCCCGGCTAAGCCCGCGTGCCCGCGTGACCGCGGAGGACAACTCGCCGCGGCAGGCTGCCCCGCGCGCAATCCGCGGTCATTTCGACAGGCGAAATGTCTTCGGGACGGGTTCCCCGCTCTGCCGGTTTAGATCGGAAGAGCGTCGTGTAGGGAAAGAGTGTAGATCGCGGTGGTCGCCGTATCAGTCAAAAAAAAATAAGAAAAAAGAGAAAGGCGGGGCTACCCAGGGTGTCAGCTCCCGAAAAATA
>CALXIG010000016.1 GCA_944388305.1 uncultured Clostridia bacterium | reverse complement strand
AGCAGCGGCCTGATTGTCAGCCGCCGGGACGGGAAGGAAGTGTACTACCGGGCCGCTGACACCGAACAGGCCCAGATTCTGCACCTCATGATCGAAAAAATGGTGGAGATTTCCTGCCCGGCCGCCGGATATGCCGAAAAAGGAGGCGGCGTATGAAGGAAGCGTATGAGAAATCTCTGGAAAAAGTGCTGGATGCGGTCCCCGCCGGCACTTTTGAACTGAAGCAGCACAATGCGGGAAATTCTCACGCGCCCCTGCTGGTGGAACATTTCACCACCCGGACGCGGGGAAAGGGAAGCATCAATTCGTTTGTGCTCTTTCCGGGGATCGCGCTCTCCCTCCATCAATACCTGGCGGAACAGGTGCGGTTTCACCACGCGGCGAGGGACTTTGTCCTGGAGATCAACCACTGCCGGAGAGGGCGGATTGGCTGGAATATGCGGGACGGAGAGTCGGTATACCTTGGGGAAGGGGATTTGTGCCTGCACTCGATGGCGAGCTGCGCCGATTCGGAGATGACCCTCCCCCTGGGTTACTATGAGGGAATTTCCGTCACGGCGGACCTGCGGGAGCTGGAAGAAAACTGCCCGGAAATTCTGAAGGAGGCGGGCTTTGACGCCCGCGCGGTCTACCGCAGATTCTGCGTGGAGAATTCCCCCGTCGGCGTTTCCTCCAACAGCGCCATTGAAAGCATTTTTGCCCCCCTCTACACCCTGCCGGAGCAGCTGCGCCTCCCCTACTACAAGCTGAAGGCGCAGGAACTTCTGCTGCATCTGCTCCAGATTGAGCCCAATGCGGAAAGACAGCTGACGCAGTATGGTTCCCAGCAGACAGAGCTGATCAAAGAGGTCCGGAATTTCCTGGTCCAGCACCTGGACCAGCGTTTTACCATCGAGGAACTCTCCAAAATGTATCTGCTGAACACCTCCTCGCTGAAGGCAGTGTTCAAGGCGGTTTATGGGGTGCCCATCGCCTCCTATGTGAAGGAGTGCCGGATTCAGCAGGCGATGAGACTGCTGCGGGAGACCGGCGACAGCATCGCCGTCATCGCTGAAAAGGTCGGCTATGAAACCCAGGG
The DNA here is from genome assembly GCA_944388305.1 of uncultured Clostridia bacterium. Taxonomy (GTDB): domain Bacteria; phylum Bacillota; class Clostridia; order Oscillospirales; family Ruminococcaceae; genus Merdivicinus. The sequence continues at coordinate 7,953 of CALXIG010000016.1, read as the reverse complement.
AAAATTTACAAAGGCTTTTAAGGAAAAAGTGCAGATGCTGCCGACGGAGTACCGGAAGCTCTACCGGCAGAGCCGCTAGAACAACGTGCGGTCCAATCGGACAAAAAAACAGACGGGGCGTGTGCTCCGTCTGTTTTGCTTTGCTGAAAAACGGTCAGCGGTGTTTGCGGCGCTTTTGCATCCGGGCGGCAATTTTTTCCGGGTCGTCCTTGTAGACCAGATGGTTGATGACCGAAAAGCGCTTGAACCCGAACCGGTAGCCCACCGCGCAGAACACCACATACAGAAGCGGCAGCAGGCAGAGCACCGCGAAAGCGCCCCATCCGAGCCCCGGCGTCGCGTCCATTGCCTCGATCGCCGGCAGCAGGTCCGTCGCTTCCTGCGCCGGAACGGCGTCGTGCGGAATCGCGCCGCCGTTGGGGTGCAGCATGTTGATAAATCCCCAGAGGGGCGCGTTGAGCAGGCGGTAGGCCGGCATGAAATCAAACGGGATCACCCGCACCATCGACAGCGCCAGGAGAATCAGGGTCAGGTAACAGGGAATCACCGCGAACAGGCTGGCGCGCAGCCCCTTCCAGGGGTCCGGATTCATGCGGCCGAACTGCACGAAGTTGGCGTCGCGGTCTCCCTGCGACCACATATAGCCGTACAGCAGCGGGAGGGTGATCGCAAGGCAGATAAACTCCACCACCACCTTGCCCCAGAGGGACCCCACCATCACCGAGCTGAGAGAGAGGACGATGACAATCGAGATGATGGTGCCGATGACAATGCTCCAAAAGGTTTGCAGCGCGAGCCGCCAGGTCTCATTCTTCAGCGGCACCGCCTGTTTCGCGGGTGTGGGTTTTTGCTCCATGAGTCATATCTCCTTTGTTTCAGTCAGTCTGCCTGCTTTCGCAGAATTGCGCCCGGAGCGGCCCGTCGCTCAAACGGGATGGAAAAGGGCTGGTTTGCGTAGCGGGTGTCCGGCATCTCCGTCCCGTCCGGCCCGAAGATCCGTCCGGCAACGATCGTCTGCGGACGTTTGCCGGGTTCCAGCAGTTCCAGCGTGTCCCCGGCGCGGAATTTGTTTTTCTGGGTGCAGTAGAGGACGCCGTTCTCCCAGCGGTCGACCAGCGCGACAATATCCCAATTCCGGATGTAGCCGCCGTTTTCGTAACGCTGCCCCTCCTCGGGGCGGCCGTAGAAGAAGCCGGTCGAGTAATCCCGGTGGCTTACCTTGCGGACCTCATCGGACAGCCACTCCGGACAGGTCCAGCCGGCAGGATCGGCAAGATATCCGTCCAGCGCGATGCGGTAAGCGTTGGTCACAACCGAGACATAGTAAGAGGATTTGGCCCGCCCCTCGATTTTCAGCGAGACTGCGCCCGCCTCGATTACCTCGTTGAGGTGTTCCAGCATGCACAGGTCCTTGGCGTTCAGGATGTAGCTGCCGGTCTCGTCCTCAAAGATGGGGAAATACTGTCCCGGCCGCTTTTCCTCCACCAGGCGGTAGTTCCAGCGGCACGGCTGAGCGCACTGCCCGCGGTTGGCGTCCCGCCCGGTCAGGTAGTTGGAGAGGAGGCAGCGTCCTGAAAAGGACATGCACATCGCGCCGTGAACAAAGACTTCCAACTCGAGCTCCGGCGGGGTATTTTCCCGGATCTCCCGGATCTCTCCGAGGGAAAGCTCCCGCGCGAGGACCACCCGTTTGGCTCCAAGCCGGTAATACTCGGCGGCGGCGCGGAAATTCACGATGCCGGTCTGGGTGGAGATGTGGACTTCCGCTCCGGGGAGCACCTCCTTCACGAGGCTCAGCACCCCGATGTCGGTGACGATAAAGGCGTCCACCCCGCACCGGCCCGCTTCCCGCAGAAAGTCCGGCATCTGCCGGATTTCCCCGCTGCGCGGAAGGGTGTTGCAGGTCAGATAGACCCGCACGCCGTGCGCGTGGGCGTACTCCACCGCCTTTTGGAGCAGCTCCGGGCCGAAATTGGCCGAAGCGGCCCGCATCCCGAACTCGGTGGAGCCGAGGTAAACGGCGTCGGCTCCATAGCGGACGGCGGCCTGAAGGCGCTCAAAGTCCCCGACCGGCGCGAGCAGTTCCGGAACCTTTCCTGATTGTACCATAAATTTTGTGCCTTTCTGTGATGAATTTGTAAATTTTATCGAAGGTTTGCCCGCACCAGGTTCTGTTCATGCTCCTCCAGCGTTTCAGCGTAGAAAAATTCCCGCGTCTTCAGGTCGCTGCAGAAGTAGTAGTAATTGGTCTCAGCCGGCGTGATCGCCGCCAGAATCGCCGCCATGCCGGGGTTGTTGATGGGGCCGGGGGGGAGTCCTTCCCCCTCGTAGGTGTTGTAGGCATTGATGATCTGCTGCCCGTTGATGCCAACCGAAACGGCGATCTCCTCATTGGCGTAATTGCGGGTCGGGTCAGCCTGGAGGCGTGGGAAGTTTGCGGGATCGTCCAGGCGGTTGCGGTAAACCGAGGAAACCAGCGCCATATTCTCCTCATCCGGCGCTTCCGCCTGAATGATGGAAGCGAGGGTGAGCAGCTCGTGGAGAGTCATGCCCTGCTCCTGTGCCATCGAGCGGATTTCCGGAGTGACCCGGCGGTCAAAGTTGTCCATCATCCGGTTGATGACATTCAGCGCATTCTCATTGGTGTAGAATTCGTAGGTGTCCGGGAAGAGGTAGCCCTCCAGTCGGTGATAGATGAGGCCGTCGTCCGGAATCTCCTCCACAAAATCATAGTCGAAGGCAGTGTTCTCGACCGCCTGCATGAAGTCGCTGGCGGAGCAGACGCCGTGTTCCTCCATCAGGTCGGCGATCTGGGAGAGGGTGTAGCCCTCCGGGATGGTGACGTTGACCGTTTCCCGCGGCTGGCTGGACTTTTCCACCGCCTTCATGAGGGAGGTGTAGCCCATGTTGGTATTGAGAACGTAGGAACCCGGCTCAATCGTGCCGATTCCCTCGTATTTGGCAACCAGCTCGAACATCCAGGGGAATTCGATGAGGCCGGCCTCTTTGTAAATCTGCGCGAGGGCGGCGGTGTCGGTTCCTTCCGGCACCTCGACCTCCACTGCGTGGTCCGGGCGGGAAACGGCCAGCACGTCGGCCGCGGCCCGCAGGCAGAAAATGGAGGCAAAGACGCAGACGGCGAGGGTCACCGCCACGTACAGGAGGGTGTTGAGATAGCCGACCCGGTGGACACGGGTGCGCTTGCGGCTGGAGCGGCGCGGCCTTTTCTCCGGCGGGCGGGGTTCTTCCGCTGTCCGGCGCGGCGGGGGAGGAGCCGCATCCTGCCGCCGGAACTGTCCGGTGGTGCCGGATGCGGGACGGGGCTGCTCTTCTGCGGGCTCCGTCTGCTCTTCCTCTGAGCGGATGTCACGCAGAATCCGGTCCACCCATTCCTGCCCTGCCTCTTCTCTCTTTTTATCTTCGTCCATAGGATTCTCCTTCCTTGCGGAACATGCGGCGCGGCCGCGCCGGATGCGCCGGCTGCGGGAAGCGTTTCACAAATTTTTCGGTCACCAGGGCGGTGGCCATGCGGTCAAACCTGCCGTGAGGCAGGGCGGTTTGCAGGCAGGCGTTGTAGCACAGACCGACGGCGGGTCCCCGGTAGCGGGACAAAAACCGGTCGTAGTACCCCTTGCCGTACCCCAGCCGGTATCCCCGGAGGTCAAAAGCCAACCCGGGCAGGATGCAGAGCGATTTGGGAAAGGCCGCCAGCACCGGCTGCCGCTCCGGGTCGGGCTCCAGCACGCCGAAACTGCCGGGGGAAAGGTCTCCGAGGGAGAAAATCTCGCAAAACAGCATGTCGATCCGCCCCGGAATGCAGTAGGGAACTGCCACCCGCTTGCCGTCGGCAAAAGCCCGGCGGATGAGGGCGAGGGTGTCCACCTCGATGGCGGTCGAGACATAGGTCAGCAGCAGCTCCGCCTCCCGGTATTCGGGGAGAGCGGCGAGCTTCGCGAGGATGGCCGCGTCCTTCCGCGCCTTGACAGCGGGGTCCATTCCGCGCCGGATTTCCTTCATCCGCGCCCGCAGTTCCCGCTTGATGATGCGGATATCGGTGCGTGTGGTCAGCTCTGCCATTGCACGCTCGCTTTCAGCCGGGCGGCCTGCTCGGGCGAACAGAGGGCTTCAATCAACGCGAAGGCGAACTGAGAGGCGGTTCCCGCCCCGCGGGAGGTGATAATCTTTCCGTCCCGGACGACCGGTTCGGCTGTAAATACGGCGCCTTTCAGCTCCTGCTCAAAGCCGGGAAAACAGGTTGCCCGCTTTCCTTCCAGCAGGCCCATGTGGCCGAGCACCGACGGCGCCGCGCAGATTGCGCCGATCCATTTATCGTTTTCCGCGCACCAGCGCACCGCTTCCTGTACGGCGGGGCTGGCTTCCAGGTTCAGTGTACCGGGCATTCCGCCGGGAAGAATCACCGCGTCGGCCGCGCGGATGTCGATCTCCTCAGCGGTCAGGTCGCAGGCCACCGGGATGCGGTGGGAGCCCACTGCGACCTCCCCGCTGACGCCGACCGTCCGCACGTCCAGCTCACAGCGGCGGAGAAAGTCGACCGGAGTCAGCGCCTCCACCTCTTCAAAGCCATTTGCCAGAAACACATAGATCATTTTCAAGCACCTCTTTCAAAAATTGTCAGATATTTTGAATGTCAGTCCAACATGAGCGACATGTAAAACGGGCCGGAAAACCCTTCCGAAAGCGGGCGGTTTCCCGGAAGCAGCCGCCCCATTCCGTAGGGGATCCGCCGCGCGCCGGCGAATGGAAAGGGACTGCGGATCCGGGCTTTTGGGAGCCCCAGCCGGCAGAGCAGCACCCGCGCAGCCGGGAGCGGGTCCTCCGCACTGCACTCCCGCACCCAGAGGGTGCGGTCTTCCAGCACCGAACAGGCCGCGTAACAGGTCTCCCGCCCGCAGACGCGGTAAACTCCGCCTGAAAAGGCGGTCAGCTCATCGTAGATGTAGCGCAGCTCCCGCGGCGGATGGACCACCGCGCCGGGAAACCGCGCCAGATAGGCGGCGCGCAGCCGGGAAAATTCGGCGAAGCCGCAGGGGGACACGCTCCCCCCGGCCGGACCGCTGGCCGGGATTTCGCCCTCCCACAGGAAGAATCCGGCGCGGTAGCCGAGCTTTTCATACATGGCGAAGAGCGGACGCTCCGCCGGGACCAGCGCCGTAAAGGAAAGGCCGCGCCTGCGGCAGACTTCCTGCGCGAATCCATCCAGCCGCCGCATCAGACCGCGGCCGCGAAATTCGGGAAGCGTCGCGACAGCGTAAACATAGGCGCCGGGCGAACCGGCCAGGGTGACGTTCATCAGCGTCATCATGGAGACCGGGCGGCCGTTCTCCCGCCAGACCAGCGTTTCGCCGGGCACAAACCGCTTTTCGTAGTAAAAATCGAGATATTCCTGCGGACCGCCGAAACAGGCGAGCCAGAGCGCCTCCAGCGCCCGGCGGTCTTCCCTCCGCGCAAAATCGAGCATCCCGCGCCCCCTTCCTAACCGTTCGGAAACACGACGTTGTAGTCCTCCAGCAGCCGGAAAGGGTCGTAGGAGAGCTTGGCGCGGCGCAGTCCCTCCGAACCGGCGTCGTCCTCGCGGTTGACATAGGTGTAGCCCTCCATCGCGTTGGCGGCGAACTGCTGATTCATCAGCGGATACGCGCCTTCCACCTCGGAAAACGCTTTTTCAATGTGGACGATAAAGGTGTCGGAATTGAGCGGCTCGCCGATGGTGTAGGCGACGATTCGTCCGTCCAGACGGATGCAGCCGCCCACAAATCCCAGTTCCCAGAAGTGGCAAAACGCCTGCCGCACCGCGCAGCTCTCCGCGTGGACGCTGTCCTCGGCGCAGTGATTGTGCGCCCGGCACCACTGCCGCTGCATTTCCAGGCACTCCGCGAGATTTTCCCGCGTGACCGGCTCGTAGGACCAGTTTTTTCTGCGGATGCGGTTGAGGTAGTTGCGCTTCGGCTGGAGTTTGCGTCCGGCGAGGGTTACCAGCCGCTCGCGTTCATACAGGTAGTCGAAGGCGTCCCGGTCGGAGAAGACCGAAATTTCTCCGGGAAAGAGCGTCTCAAGCCTGGCCCTGTCCTCCGCGGGGACCCAGGCGAGGTGGAGCGGACATCCGGCGGCGCGGCACCACTCCCGCAGCCGGTTGACCGCGCGGCGCAGGTCTCCGCTGCCGATGGGGCACATGAACCGGTACTGTCCCGGCTCCCCGGATTTCACATACAGAAAACCGTCCTCCTCGCAAAGCTCCGCGCGGTAGGAATTCCGCCAGATGAAGAGATTGCCGAAGGAGTACTGTGCGCCGGGGTAGTTTTTCTCCGTCAGGTACCGGTTGACAGGGGCGCGGTCGGCGAGGGAGATGGGGTGGAATTGCAGCATGAGTTTCGGATTCCTTTCATGGAATTGGCCGGGAGCCGCCGGCGCCGTCCAGAGCGTCCAGAATCCGCGCGGTGATCTCCGCCAGCGGAAGCGGCTCCTGTCCGTCGTCACAGCGGACAGTCTTCCAGCCGCAGGCTTCGGCCGCAAAGGCGGCGGTCTTCTGGCAGCGGTCGAGGTAGGCGCGGTTCTTTTCGTGGATGTCCTTCCGGGCTGCGTCCCCCTGATACCGGGCGAGGATCAGGCGGTCGGCGACTGCCCGCTCCATCTGAAGAAAGACAACGGCGTCCGGGCGGGGCAGCCCCAGCTTTTCGTATTCAAAGTCCTCGAGCCAGCGAAGGTAGGCGGGCCATTCGCTCTCCGGCAGCTTGGACATCTGATGAATGGCGTTGGAGCTGACATAGCGGGTGGCGAGGATGACGCTCCCCCGCTCGTAGTCTGCCCGCCAGAACTTCCGGTAGCTCGCGTAGCGGTCGACAGCGTAAAAGCTCGAGGCGGCGTAGGCGTTGACCTCGTCGGGGTTGTCGGAAAATTCCCCCGCGAGATACATCCGCACCAGCGCGGAGGAGGGTTCCCGGTAATCCGGGAAGGAGATCACCCGCACCGTCTCGCCCCGCGCGCGCAGCGCTTCCGCCACCCGGGCGGTCTGGGTCGATTTGCCGGACCCGTCCAGGCCGTCGAGGACAAAGAGCTTTCCCGGCATTAGGATTCCCCCTTCTGCACGATCAATTCAGCGGCATAGGGCAGGGATTCGATCCAGCGGCAGAAGACATGCCATTCTTCGAGCTTGTGATTTTTGCGGGCATGGTAGATGTTGATGAGGTTCTCGTAGTTTAAGGTGCAGGTGCGCATCTGCTGGTAGCTCGATGGCAGCAGCTGGATGAGGTCGTACCAGTACGCCTTGTTTTTGGTCTCCACAAAGCGGAGCCGCAGCTCCTCGAGCCAGCCGATGAGAATATCCATCCGCGCGAGGGTTTCCGGCGTCATCTGGTCGGTCGAAAAATCCGACCGCTCAAACGGCCTGGCGTGGATTTTGTGCATCGTGCTGGTGGAGTTCGCGACGGTGCCGACCTTGTAGGTGTCAAACTCCTTCCACCAGTAAAGCGGAGCGGTGATATCCACCGACACGAAAACCTGGCGGAGGAACTTGCGGTGATCGCTGCCCGCGCGGGCCAGGCGCATGGCGAGATCGAGGTCGTTGGGACCGAGAATGCAGTTTCCCGCTTCGTCCAGGCGGCTGTCCATCCGGTTCCAGCTGTTTAGGGGATTGCGTGCGCCGCGCATTGCGGCAAGGAGGTTCATCACTTCGGTATTTGCAGTAGTCAGCATAGGGGTTCCTTCCTTGGCCAAGAGGCAAAAGCATATAATTATTTATATTGTACCACAATTGTCGCCATAATTCAACCATTTCCAACCAAGTCGGAGCCACGCAATTTCTCCGGCATTTTTTTGAAAAAACCTCTTGACAAGCGGGGGAAAGTTTGCTATAATATAGAAGCTGTCTCGAAGGACAGCCGACGCTGATATGGCTCAGTAGGCAGAGCACGTCCTTGGTAAGGACGAGGTCACCAG
>CALXIG010000015.1 GCA_944388305.1 uncultured Clostridia bacterium | reverse complement strand
TGATCTGCTTGACGACATCCAGCTTGATGCCGTCCTTGTCGTAAACGTACCCGTTGGAATCGGAGAGGGCAACGACCTTGGCGCCGAACTCCTGCGCCTTCTCGGTGGCGTAGATGGCGACGTTGCCAGAGCCGGAGATGACGACCGTCTTGCCTTCCATCGTCTCGCCCTTCATGCAGCTGAGCATCTCTCTGGTGAAGTAAAGCAGGCCGTAGCCGGTAGCCTCGGTGCGGGCGAGGGAGCCGCCGTAGGTCAGGCCCTTGCCGGTCAGGACGCCGGTAAACTCGTTGCGGATCCGCTTGTACTGGCCGTAGAGGAAGCCGATTTCCCGTCCGCCGACGCCGATATCACCGGCGGGGACGTCGGTATCCGCGCCGATGTGGCGGCAGAGCTCGGTCATAAAGCTCTGGCAGAAACGCATGACCTCGTTGTCGGATTTGCCTTTGGGGTCAAAGTCGCTGCCGCCCTTGCCGCCGCCCATGGGCAGGCCGGTGAGGGAGTTCTTGAAGCACTGCTCAAAGCCGAGGAACTTGATGACAGACTGATTGACCGAAGGATGGAACCGCAGGCCGCCCTTGTAGGGGCCGATCGCGGAGTTGAACTGTACGCGGAAACCGCGGTTGACCTGGACCTTGCCCTGGTCGTCGACCCACGGCACCCGGAACTGCACCATGCGCTCAGGCTCCACAATGCGCTCAATGACGCCTTTTGCCTCGAGCTCGGGGCGCTGTTCCACGACGGGTTCGAAGGACTCCAGAACCTCCTGGACAGCCTGGATGAATTCGGGTTCATTTGCGTTGCGCTTCTTCACGGTTTCCAGAACACCGAGAAGATATTGGTTTTTCAGTGCCATTACTGGTACCCCCTAAATCTCAGAATAGCTATATTATACTCCACTCTCTTCAATTGCGCAAGAGGGTTTTGCAACTTTTTTCTGAATTCCTGCATATTTTACAAAATAATTTCGAAATTTTCACCGCAAAACACTATTTTCTGCATCGAATCAGGGATTTTCCCGCATCATTCCCAACCCGAGAAGGCGGAACATCCTCCGCGCAGCGTCCAGATAAAGCGGCTCCGCCCGGCTGATGGCCTCCTCCAGAGAGAGCGGGCCCGGGGCGGTTGAAAGGACGCTCACGATGCCGTGGCGGTAGATTTCCTCGTATCCCGGTCCGAGTCCGCCGACCAGGGCAATGGCGGGCACACCCGCGCGGGCGCAGCGCTCCCCGATGCCGGCCGGTGCTTTGCCGTGCGCGGACTGCCAGTCCATCCTTCCCTCCCCGGTCACAACGAGATCAGCCCCCTCCAGAAGGCGGTCGAAGCCGATGAGGTCGAGCACCGCCTCAATCCCGGACTGTCTGACAGCCCCCAGGGCTGCCATCAGCCCAAAGCCGAGTCCGCCCGCGGCGCCGCTGCCCGGCGCCTCCGCACAGCGGCGTCCTGTTTCGCGCTCCAGCACTGCCGCATACCGGGTCATGCCATCCTCCAGCTGCTGCTGCATGGCCGCGTCCGCGCCCTTCTGGGCCGCAAAGGTGTAGGCGGCGCCGTTCGGGCCGGTCAGGGGGTTGGTCACATCGCACATCACAGTCAGGCGGCAGTACCGCAGCCTTTTATCCAGGCCGGAAAGGTCCGCTGACGCCACCTTCCCGAGCGAATCGCCGGTCCCGGGAAGAGGAATGCCGTTTCCGTCAAAAAAGCGGGCGCCCAGCGCAGCCAGCGCGCCCATGCCGCCATCGTTGGTGGCGCTTCCGCCGATGGCGAGAGAAATCTCCCGGCAGCCCTGCTCCAGCGCGTCCAGCATGAGCTGGCCGGTGCCGAAGGTGGTGGACTTCATCGGATTGCGCAGGGAATCCGGCACCAGCGGCAGTCCGGAGGCTGCCGCCATCTCGATCACCGCCCGCTGCCCCGGCAGGACCGCGTAAGCTGCCGCAACCTTTCCGCCGAGCGGACCGGAGACAGAGACCGTTCGGAGGCTGCCGCCCGCCGCAGCGGACACCGCGTCCACCGTCCCCTCCCCGCCGTCGGCGACCGGGACACAGACGGTCTCGCAATCCGGAAAAGTCTCCCGGGCGGCCTGCGCAAGCAGCCGCGCAATCTGTTCGGAACTGAGCGAGCCTTTGAAAGAATCCGAAGCAAATACAAATTTCACCAGAGAACCTCCTTTGACGCAGATGTGCAATTTTTCGTTTTTTTCATTGTAGCACAGGCGCGGCAAAATTTCCACAGCAAAAAAGCTCCGGCAACGCCGGAGCTTTTTCACATTCAACAGCAGAAACTGCCGTATCAAACCCGTAGATTATTCGTTGATCTTGGTGACAACGCCGGAACCAACGGTTCTGCCGCCTTCACGGATCGCGAAACGGAGGCCTTCCTCGATCGCGATGGGGGTGATCAGCTCCACATCGAACTCGAGGTTGTCGCCGGGCATCGCCATCTCAGTGCCCTCGGGGAGGGTGATAATGCCGGTAACGTCGGTGGTCCGGAAGTAGAACTGGGGACGGTAGTTGTTGAAGAAGGGTTTATGACGGCCGCCCTCTTCCTTTTTCAGGACGTAGACGGAGCAGTGGAACTTGGTGTGGGGATGAATGGTGCCGGGTTTGCAGAGAACCTGGCCGCGCTCGATTTCGTTGCGCTGCACACCGCGGAGCAGAGCGCCGATGTTGTCGCCAGCCTCAGCAAAGTCGAGCAGCTTGCGGAACATCTCGACACCGGTAACGGTGGTCTTGCTCTTCTCGTCCTTCAGGCCGACGATCTCAACTTCGTCGCCGACTTTGACGGTACCACGCTCAACACGGCCGGTCGCAACGGTGCCGCGTCCGGTGATGGTGAAGACGTCCTCAACAGGCATCAGGAAGGGCTTGGTGTCGTCGCGCTCGGGGGTGGGGATCCACTCGTCGACAGCGTCCATCAGCTCGAGGATCGGCTTGTAGGCAGCGTTGCTGATGTCATCGGGAGCTTCCAGGGCAGCCAGAGCGGAGCCGCGGATGATGGGGGTATCATCGCCGGGGAAGTCGTATTCGTTGAGGAGCTCGCGGATTTCCATCTCGACGAGGTCGAGGAGCTCTTCGTCATCCACCTGGTCGCACTTGTTCATGAAGACGACGATATAGGGAACGCCAACCTGACGGGAGAGCAGGATGTGCTCGCGGGTCTGGGGCATGGGGCCGTCAGCAGCGGAAACAACCAGGATCGCGCCGTCCATCTGGGCAGCACCGGTGATCATGTTCTTGACGTAGTCAGCATGGCCGGGGCAGTCAACGTGAGCGTAGTGACGCTTGTCGGTCTCGTACTCAACGTGAGCGGTGTTGATTGTGATACCACGCGCTCTCTCCTCGGGAGCCTTGTCGATCATGTCGTAAGCTTCGTACTTCGCCTTGCCCTGCATCGCCAGAGTCTTGGTGATCGCAGCGGTCAGGGTGGTTTTGCCGTGGTCAACGTGTCCGATGGTACCAATATTTACATGGGGTTTGGTACGCTCAAATTTCTGTTTTGCCATGTGTTTTTCCTCCTTTAATCTTTCATGTTATTTGGGAAAGCGAGCAGATTTATGCCTGCTTTGCTCTCTTGGAGATAATGTCTTCCGAGACAGACTTCGGAACCTCAGTGTAGTGGCTGGGCTCCATGGTGTACTGTCCGCGGCCCTGGGTCTTGGAGCGCAGGTCGGTCGCGTATCCGAACATCTCGGACAGCGGGACCATCGCGCGGATCTCCTCCACGCCGTTGCGGGCCTCCATGCCCTGGATCTGGCCGCGGCGGGAGTTCAGGTCGCCGATGACATCGCCCATATACTGCTCGGGGACAATGACGACAACCTTCATGATCGGCTCCAGAATGACGGGATTGCCCTTCCGCAGCGCATCCTTAAGGGCCATAGAACCGGCGATCTTGAATGCCATTTCGGAGGAGTCGACCTCATGGTAGGAACCGTCATAAAGTTCGACGCGAATATCAACAACAGGGTAACCTGCCAGCACGCCGGACTGCATCGCGCCCTGGATACCGGCATCGACAGCGGGGATATATTCCTTCGGGATCGCGCCGCCGACAACCTTGTTTTCGAACTCGTAGCCCTTGCCCGCCTCGTTGGGATACACGCGGATCTTGACATGGCCGTACTGGCCCTTACCGCCGGACTGACGGGCGTACTTGTTCTCGACATCCACATCCTTGCGGATGGTTTCGCGGTAAGCGACCTGAGGCTTACCGACGTTTGCCTCAACCTTGAACTCACGAAGCAGGCGGTCGACGATGATCTCCAGATGGAGCTCGCCCATACCGGCGATGATGGTCTGGCCGGTCTCTTCGTCGGTGTAGGTCCGGAAGGTGGGGTCCTCTTCGGCGAGTTTCGCCAGAGCAATGCCCATCTTCTCCTGGCTGGCCTTGGTCTTCGGCTCGATGGCAACGCGGATAACAGGCTCCGGGAACTCCATCGACTCGAGAATGACCTCGTGCTTGGGATCGCAGAGCGTGTCGCCGGTGGTGGTCTGCTTCAGACCGACTGCAGCGGCGATATCGCCCGCGTAGCAGGTTTCGATATCCTGGCGGTGGTTGGCGTGCATCATCAGGATGCGGCCCATACGCTCGGATTTACCCTTGGTGGCGTTGTAAACGGTGGAACCGGCGTCAACGGTGCCGGAGTAGACGCGGAAGAAGCAGAGCTTGCCGACAAAGGGGTCGGTCATGATCTTGAACGCCAGAGCAGAGAAAGGCTCGCTGTCGGAAGAATGACGCTCGGTCTCTTCGCCGGTCTCGGGATCGACACCCTTGATGGGCGGAATGTCAATAGGAGAAGGCATATAGTCCACGATCGCGTCGAGCAGCTTCTGCACGCCCTTGTTGCGGTAAGCACTGCCGCAGCAGACGGGGACCAGATCGTTGGCGATGGTCGCGGCACGCAGGCCCTTTTTGAGCTCGTCGACGGAAAGTTCTTCCTCTTCGAGGTATTTTTCCATCAGCTCGTCGTTGGTCTCGGCAATCGCCTCCACCATTTCGGCGCGGAACTGCTCCGCCTTTTCCTGCATGTCCGCGGGAATATCGGTGACGGAAATATCATTGCCAAGTTCGTCGTTGTAGATATAGGCCTTCATCTCCATCAGGTCGATAATACCGGCAAAGGTATCTTCGGCGCCGATCGGGAGCTGAACCGGAACAGGATGGCATTTCAGACGGTCGCGCATCATGTCGACAACATGATAAAAATCCGCGCCCATAATGTCCATCTTATTGACAAACGCCATGCGGGGGACTTTGTAGTTATTGGCCTGATGCCAGACCGTTTCGGACTGAGGCTCTACGCCGCCTTTGGCGCAGAAAACGGTAACAGAACCGTCCAGGACACGGAGAGAACGCTCTACTTCAACGGTAAAGTCTACGTGGCCAGGGGTATCAATGATATTGATGCGATGGCCCTTCCAGAAAGCGGTCGTAGCAGCCGAAGTAATCGTAATACCCCGTTCCTGCTCTTGTGCCATCCAGTCCATCGTCGCAGTTCCCTCGTGGGTATCGCCGATCTTGTGCGTTTTTCCGGTGTAGTACAGGATACGCTCAGTCGCGGTCGTTTTTCCTGCGTCGATGTGAGCCATTATACCAATATTACGAGTCATTTCGAGAGATACGTCTCTTGGCATAATATCCTCCTACTTTGAATATAAAATGCGGC
>CALXIG010000014.1 GCA_944388305.1 uncultured Clostridia bacterium | reverse complement strand
AGTCAAAGTCCTGTGCCTTACCACTTGGCGATAGCCCAGTGTAAAAGTGGGGTGGATAGTGGGATTCGAACCCACGGCCTTCAGAGCCACAATCTGACGCGCTAACCAACTGCGCTATACCCACCATGTAATTGGCGCGCCCATCAGGACTCGAACCTGAGACCTACTGCTTAGAAGGCAGTTGCTCTATCCAGCTGAGCTATGAGCGCATACACTGTTTGGTTGGAGCGGGTGATGGGAATCGAACCCACGTAGCCAGCTTGGAAGGCTGGAATTCTACCATTGAACTACACCCGCAAAGGATATACAGGACCTTTCCTCCCACATGTTTGCCAACCTTTTGTATCAGCAACGGATATTATTATACCACAAGGGGAAACTCTTGTCAACACCTTTTTCAAAAAAAATTTCCATTTTTTGAAAAAATCTATCAGTGCAGTTTCGGAGCCTTCCCCACTCGGGAAAGGCTCCGTTTTCAAGGTTATCAGCGGTTTGCCAGCTGCTCCGCGCGCTTGCGCTCCAGCAGCTTGTTGATGCGATGGACAGGGTTCAGGAGGTTGCTGATGGACTGGTCGTGATTGAGGTTGTCCACGATGTAGGCAATGTACTTGGACAGGTCAACAGAAGTGTACCATTCCCGTTTCAGCAATTCCGGAGTGCGGTAGACGACGTTGGTCGTGAAGACGCGGGTGATTTCTCCCCGCTCATAGGCCGCATCAAACCGCTCCAGGCCCGCGTTGAATAAGCCGAAGGTGGTGCAGATGAAGATACGCTTTGCGCCCATCTTCTTAAGCTTGGTGGCGATTTCAAGGACTGATTCGCCGGAAGAGATCATATCGTCGACGACGATCAGATCCTTGCCCGCAACATTGTCACCCAGAAATTCATGTGCGACAATCGGGTTGCGGCCGTTGACGATGACCGAGTAATCGCGCCGTTTGTAGAACATGCCCAGATCGACGCTCAGGACAGAAGAATAATACATGCACCGGCTCATCGCGCCCTCGTCCGGAGAAATAATCATCAGGTGATCGCGGTCGAAGACAATATCCGAAACAGTGTTGACGATAGCCTTGAGGAACTGGTAGTACGGCATAACGCTCTCGAAGCCGTGCAGCGGGATTGCGTTCTGAACGCGGGGATCGTGGGCGTCAAAGGTGATGATATTGTCGACACCCATTCCGACCAGCTCCTGGAGGCAGAGCGCGCAGTCGAGCGACTCACGCGAGGTGCGGCGGTGCTGCCGGCCCTCATAAAGCATGGGCATGATGACATTGATGCGGCGGGCCTTGCCGCTGACAGCGGCGATGACCCGCTTCAGGTCCTGGTAGTGATCGTCCGGACTCATGGGGACGTCCATTCCGTACATCTTATAGGTGACGCCGTAATTGAACACATCGGTCAGAATGTAAAGATCGTGGCCGCGAACCGATTCCTTCAGGGTGCCTTTTGCCTCACCGGTGCCGAACCGGGGGCAATCTGCCCGGAGCTGGTAGGTGTCGCTGCAATATCCTTTGAAATCAGCGTCGTTCATCAGACCGCCGTGGCGCTGGCTGCGCCATTCGACAAGATACTGATCGACTTTGGTCGTGATTTCCTCGCAGCCTTTCATGCCGATCAGGCTCATCATACCAACCGGGATCGAAATCTCATGGATTTGCTCCTGCACTATGAATTCCTCCTAAAATTGTCGTACATTCAATGGCGGTCCTCAAGGTCCGCTTCTTCCACTATCATTATAACTGGTTTCGACAGCTTTTGCAAACATCCTGCCGTAGGATTTTACACGAGAAATTGCGGCGGTTTTGTGAATATTGTCAAGGTTCTGTAAAAAGTTTCGGAAGAAAAATACCCTGTTTCGAAGATTTCCTTCTTTTCCGGCATTTTCACCGCAGAAACTGCTCCCTGTCCGCCGCTATCCGGCACATTTTTCGCCTTCCAGCAGTTCGGCGTAGCCTGTGATAAAACGGTCGGCGAGGGCCTTTACCCCGTCGATTTCCCGCTGCTCCGAGGTGGGATCCAGTACCCCGACGACCCGAAAACCGGCATTTTTTGCAGTGCGCACACAGTAAAGAGCATCTTCAAAAACCACCGTCTCCCCCACCGTCAGTCCCATCCGTCCGGCGGACTGGAGGTAGATATCCGGCTTGTCCTTGCGCGCGCCCACATCGGCGCAGCAGAGCAGAAATTCAAAATACCGCATCAGCCCCAGCCGCTCGAGGACCGGGAGAGACAGGTCGGAGCGCGTCGCCGTCGCGACGCACATCTTTTTGCCCGCCGCCTTCATCTTCTCGAGAAAATCCACCGCACCGGGCAGCGGCTGAACCTTTTCGTAGCAGGAACGCATTGCCGCGTAGTAAGTCTCCACAAACTCTGCGCGGCCGGAAAAATGGATACCGTACCCTTCGTACAGCCGGACAATCTCCGCCTCGTCCGCGCGGTAAACGCGGCGGTCGAAGTCCGGTTCCCGCGGCGTCTTTCCGAGATAGGCCAGCGTGATCGAGCCGATCCGGTGCCAGTACCCCATGCTGTCAATCAGTGTGCCGTCCATGTCAAAAATAATGCCCTTGCAGTCCATTTGATCGCTCCTTTCGGTTTTCCAGTACCAGTATAACACAAAGTCCGCATTCCCGTCAAACCGCGCATAAACCTTCATCCGCCGGAAAAAATAACGGTATCTTCCACAGAAAGGATGAATCTCATGCAAATCAGCAGGCAAACGGCAGTGCGGGCCATCAGCGTCCTGCTGCTGCATCTCTTCACGATTGCAGCGGTCTGTTTTCTCACGCCGGCAAACACCGCGGAAACGCTCTCTAAAGTCGGTTCCCGCGGTGAAGAGGTGAAGGCAATCCAGCAGGAGCTCAAGGACCGCGGGCTGTATCAGGGCAGTGTAGACGGCATTTTCGGCTCCGCCACCGAAGAAGCGGTCAAAAAATTCCAACGCCAGCAGGGACTGAGCGCCGACGGCATTGCCGGCCCACAGACCCTGAAAAAGCTCGGCATCACCATCGGCAGCATTCCGCAGGCCAACGAGGCCAACGTCAATCTGCTCGCCCGCATCATCTCGGCGGAGGCGCGCGGCGAGGTCTATGAGGGGCAGGTAGCGGTCGGCGCGGTCATCCTAAACCGGATTGAGCACCCCTCCTTCCCCGACACCCTGTCCGGAGTGATCTATCAGCCGGGCGCCTTCACCGCCATCACCGACGGGCAGTTCAACGAGCCGGTCGCAGAATCCGCCTATCGCGCCGCCCGCGACGCCCTAAATGGCATCGACCCTTCCGGCGGCGCCATTTACTATTACAATCCCGACAAGACCAGCAACCAGTGGATCCGCACCCGTCCCGTCATCAAGCGCATCGGCAACCACCTGTTCTGCTCCTGAAAAAACCGCCCGGCAGAAAACCGGGCGGCGGATCGAGAATGAGAGGTCTGGCAAAATCAGCGGCTGCCCATGCGCAGCTCGGACATCGGAATGGAGCGGGTGTGCCGGATCTCCTCCCAGACGGTCGTTCGCCGGAACAGGCAGAGGAGATTGATCGGGATCCAGCTCATTACAAAAACCCAGTAGTAAAGGACCGCCTTGACAAGCTTGGCACTCCACTTCTTTTCCAGAAGAAGGGTGAGCAGAGCAGTCCCGCTGGTCAGCAGGAAGGAGCATCCGAGCGGTGAAAAGAGCTTCCAGAACAGCTCTGTCTCCGGGAACAGGTCGATGCGGAGGTAAAAAATGGCCATCACCGCGCTGATCACCATGGACAGGAAGCAGATCACCTGCATCACCGGCGCCAGGAAAAAGATGGCCTGGTCGGCGGCCAGCCGGCTGCGCCGGAAAAGGGCCTGCTTTACCAGTGCGGGGAGATAGCGCCCGCAGCCCTGCAAAAGGCCGGTCGACCAGCGCTTGCGCTGCTTCCAGGATTGGGAGAAGGTGAGTGGCTGTTCGTCGTAAATTCGCGCCTCGGGCACCCACTCCACCCGAACATCCCGCAGAACGCACTGGGTCGTCAGCTCGATATCTTCGGTCATGGTGAAGGTGTGAAAACCGCCCATTTCCCGGATGAGCCCGGCGCTGACCATAAATCCGCTGCCGTTGATGATGGCGGTCAGACCGGTGCTGGCGCGGGCGCGGTTATAAAAGCGGTTGATCATCCAGTAATAAATTGAGTAGCAGCCGGACATGGCGGTATCATCGGGATTTTTGCTGTCGCGGTAAGCCTGCGCCGCCTGCGCACCGCCGCAGAGAGCGTTGTTCATCGCCCGGAGAAAACCCGGGTCAACGAGGTTGTCCGCATCAAACACGCAATATCCATCATAGACATTGTTGTGCGCAAGCAGATAGTCGAAAGCAAAGGTCAGCACATCCCCCTTTGACTTGACCGGCACCGTGCAGTCAAGAATTCTCGCGCCCGCACGGCGGGCAGCGCCGGCCGTGTCGTCAGTGCAGTTGTTGGGGATGACATAGATGTCGAACAATTCACGGGGGTAGTCCTGCGCGTTCAGGCTTTCGACCAGATTTCCAATGACGCAGGCCTCGTTGCGCGCTGCGATGAGGATGGCAAAGCGCTTTTCCGGCGCGCATTCCGCCCATTTTTTCTGCCGCCGCAATCCAAACAGCGCGACAAGCAGGTTATAGCCGGCATAAAGGGTAAAAAGAAAGCTGCACACCCAGGCTGCCGATGCCAAAAGGGACAAAGTCAGTTTCATAGGAAGTCCTCCTGTCGATGAAATAGAAGCGGACCGCGGCGCGCATCGCGGCCCTTTGACCAGAAAACGGAACCGGGCGCCGTTTTCCTTCAGCCATCTTGATTTTTCTATTGTTATCATACACCGGGAGTTTCAATATTTTCGAAAGAAGGACTTAAGAAAAGGTGAAGAATGCGAAAGGCGGGAAACCGGCTGCCGGTCTCCCGCCCTGTTTATTTGACGAAATTGTCGATGGTGACGTCCGTCCCCTGTTGCAGAATCCGGTACTCCCCCGGCCCTTCCTTCTGCATCTCGAAGCCGTAGACCCCGTCTCCATTTTCCGAAGCGTAGGTAAACTGGATGACGATGCGCTCCGCGCCGTCCGGAAGAACCATTGAGGAGGTTTCCAGGATCTCAAGGTTCGAAAACGCAGCGAAAACGGCGTCAAATTCTTCCCGCGCCGCTTCCAGAACCTCCCCGTAATCCGCGGGGACCTCCTCTACGGCTGTACTGGCAGGATCCGGGCCGGAACAGGCCGCCAGCATGAGCGCAGCAAAAAACGGCAGGAAAAAACGAAGCTTTTTCACGACTGTTCCCCCAATCTCACAGCTTTTTGACCAGCAGGTCCGGATTGGCCGCATAGAGCAGCGCATTCTCCCGGGAAATCGTTCCCGCCTTGTACAGCCGCAGAATGTCCCCGTCCATCGTCCGCATTCCCTCGGCCGCGCCGGCGAAAAGGGCGTTGTCGATCTGGTGGCTCTTGCCCTCTCGGATGAGGTTGCGGATGGCGCTGTTGACCAGCATAATCTCAAATGCCGGGACCAGTCCGCCGCCCACCGCCGGGATGAGCTGCTGGGAGACGACCGCTTCGAGTACCATCGAGAGCTGGACCCGCACCTGCTGCTGTTGGTCGCCGGGAAAGACATCGACAATCCGGTCGACCGTCTTGGCAGCGCCGATGGTGTGAAGGGTTGAGAGGACAAGCTGGCCGGTCTCTGCGGCGGTCAGCGCCGTCTGGATCGTCTGAAAGTCCCGCATTTCGCCCAACAGGATGACATCCGGCGACTGGCGGAGCGCAGCCCGCAGCGCCTCGGCGTAGCCGTTGGTGTCGTGGGAGACCTCGCGCTGGCTCACAATGCTCTGATTGTGGGAATGCAGAAACTCGATCGGGTCTTCGATGGTGATGATGTGGCTGCGCCTTGTCCGGTTGATGCGGTCAATGATGCAGGCGAGCGTCGTCGACTTGCCGCTCCCCGCCGAACCGGTGATGAGGACCATCCCCTTTTTGCGGGCGGAAAGGCCGACCACCGTCTCCGGGATGTTGAGCGTCCGGTAATCCGGCAGGTGAAAATACACCACCCGCAGCACGGCGGCCAGCGAGTTGCGCTGCTTGTAGGCGTTGCAGCGAAACCGCCCCAACCCCTGAATGGAGAAGGAAAAATCGTCGTCCCCGCTCCTTTGCAGCAGATCCATTCCGCGCGTCCCCTCCAGCTCGTAGATCTGCCCGATGAGGCGGGAGGTCGCCTCCGGCATCAGGCGCTCGCCGTCAACCGGCTGAATGACGTCGTTGATTTTAAATGCCATCGGAAAGCCGGAAACAATAAAAATATCCGATGCCTGCTTCTCAATAGCGAGCCGGAGCGCTTCTTTCATCTCTGTCAT
>CALXIG010000013.1 GCA_944388305.1 uncultured Clostridia bacterium | reverse complement strand
GGTGGAGTGCAGGCCGTCGAGGAACTGCTTGAGGACCGCTGCGGGCTCCGGGCCGGTCTCGATGGCAAAGTGGGCGTCGAGCGAATCCGCGTACTGGGCGAGCTGGAAACAGGCCTCCTGCATGATTTTATAGCGGTCGTGGTTCGGGTCGCCGGGGACGACGCCGATGTGGGTGGTGACGACGTTGGTCTCCAGCTCCTTGGCCATCTCGAGGATGAGTTTGGAGCGCTCGATGAGGGCGGGGTTCTTCTCCGGGTCGCCGAAGCCGTGACCCAGGTCTCCGCAGAGCGCGGAGATCACAAGGCCGTTGTCCTTGATGAGCTTCAGGAAATCCCTGCGCTTCTGGCCGGCCAGCACCTCCGGCGCCATGTCGCCGCGGGTGGCGTAGACCTGAACGCCCCTGACGCCGAGCTCAGCAGCCTTTTTGACCGCCGACACCGGGTCGAGGCGGAAGGACTCCAGCAGTACGCCGATGGAAAAAGGGTACATATTCAAAACTCCTTTGCAGAAAAATTTGGTTGACGTTTGCCTGTCTTTATTATATAATAAAGCGAGAAAATGGTAAAGGCATGAAATTGCCGGAAATTGACAGAATCTTGCTTTTTGAGAGGTTTTCCATGCCCAACAGCAAACAGAGTTCCTACGAAAATATCCAGTTTCCCGACCCGGATTTTCCGGTGATTTTCCACTGCGACACCCTGCGGCGGGAGGACGACTTCATGATGCACTGGCAGGACAGTCCCGAGCTGCTCTACTTCATCGAAGGGGAGGCGGAGGTCGTCTCGGACATTCAGCGCGCGCACTGTCTGACCGGGGAGATCGCCTACATCAACTGCGGGCAGCTCCACACGGTGCGGCCGCTTTCGCCGGTCTGCCGCTACTACTGCCTGATCGCCGAGCGGGAGTTTCTCGAGCGGCAGGGCGTTCCAGCCGGGACGGTTCCGGCGCGGCTGCGGCTGTCCGACCCGGCCTTAAACGAGCTGTTTGAGCAGATCATCCGCGAAATGCTCGCACGGGAAGCCTATTACCGCCCGGCGGTCAAGGCAGCTGTTCTGACGCTGGCAGCTCAGATTCTGCGCCACTACCCCGAGCAGCGGGAGCTGACCACTCCGGCTCAGGACAAGCGCATCGCGATGGTCAAGACGGCGGTCCGCTACATCCAGGAGCACTTTATGGAGGAACTGGACATCGATAAGATCAGCGCGGCCGCCGGCTTCAGCAAGTACTATTTCTGCCGGGGCTTCAGGGAAGTGACCGGCCGGACGGCGATCGAGTATCTCAATTTTGTCCGGTGCAGCTATGCCAGACGGCTTCTGCTGTCCGGAAAATACAACGTCAGCGAGGCCGCCGAGCGCTGCGGATTTGCAAATCTCTCCTATTTTGCCAGGACCTACCGGCGGTATATGGGGGTGCTGCCGTCGCGGGAAAAGTAGGAGATCAGTACCGTCCCAGGTCGTGCGCCGCCTGGTACATGGCGATGGCGTTTTCGACGGGGGTGTTGTCCTGAATCTCGTGGGTGGGGGCGAAATGGTAGCCGCGGCAGCCCATCATCACCGCAAGGGTGTCGCGGCAGACCGCCCGGGTCTCCTCCGGCGTGCCGTAGGCGAGGGGGCCGGCCGTTGAGATACAGCCGCGGAAGTTGAGCCTGCCGCCGAAATGCGCGGCGAGAAATTCCGGGGACATGTTGGCGGCCTCCGGCTGGAGGGTGTCCACCCCGCTGATTCCCATCTCGATGAAATCCTCGTAGACCCAGCTGGAGCTGCCGCAGGTGTGCACCAGGCAGGGGATCCGGTAGGACCTGGCCAGGTCGGCAAACTCCTGATGGATTGGACGCAGGATGCTGCGGTACAGTTCCAGGCTGATCATCGGCGCGATCTGGGTGCCGAGGTCCTCTCCGAACCAGAGAAAGTCGATGAAGCCGCGGCATTTGTCGAGCAGCCGCTCGAGGACGCCAAGCTGCATGTCCGCGCGCCGGCGGATGAGATCCAGCGCGGGCTCATAGCCGGTGATGAGGTGGCAGAGAACGTCCTCCATCCCCATCAGCCGGCCGTTGGAGTTGATGATGTCGGCGAAGCCGGCGTTTCCGACGTAGAGGGCATACTGTCCGCCGTAGGCTTTCGCCTGCGCGAGGGCGGAGTCGTAGTCAAAATCGTCGGGATTGACGACGGGGAAGTTTGCAAAGTCCCCGTCGGAGGCGCCCTGCAGGGGGAAGTTGCAGTAATCCCAGTAGTAGCCGGTTGCGTGCTCCACTTTGCGGGTGTAGAAGCCCTCCACCGGATCGACCCGCAGTCCTTCTGCAGCGGGGTAGAGCAGGGGGCCGGTGTATTCGGCGCGGATTCCGCGGATGTCGGCTCCGAGCGCCTGGCGCAGCTCCTCGCCGTCTTTTGCGCCCAGCGCCGCTTTGAGGCGGGCGTCGATGCCCGGGTTGGCGTCGTAGCCAATGGGGACCCGGTCGGTCTTTTCGTAGGCGAAGGTGCGCAGCACTCGTTCGCGGGAGGTCATGGTTTCCGGTGCTTTGACGATGCGGTTCATGCGGAATCAGTCCTTTCCAAAAATGCGTCTGTTTGCGGTGAAAGCGCCGTTTGCGCGGAATTAGCGGAACAGGTCCAGTTCGGATTTGACGCCGAGATAGCCCAGCTCCATCATCGAGACGTAGTCCTTTCCGGCCACGATGAAGTGGTCGAGCAGCTCGATGCCGACCGGCTTCAGGATGGAGGCCAGCGTTTCGGTGATCCGCACGTCCTGCGAGGAGGGGCGCGCCAGCCCGTTCGGGTGGTTGTGGGCGAGCACCGCGTTCAGCGCCTTGTACTGGTAGACGGTCTCTACGATGCGGCGGACGTCGAAGGCCGCCTGGCTGAGTCCGCCTTCCCCGATCCACTCGTACCGCAGCAGGCGGCAGGCGTTGTCGAGACAGAGCAGCAGCACCGCCTCCTCGCTCCGGCCGAGAAATTTGGGGATGAGGAACTCCCCGATTTTCTCGCTGCTGTTGAGCAGTCCGGCCGGCGGGGCGAGCTGCTCGATATAGCGGCGCGAAACCTGCGGCATCATTTTAAAGAGTATGGCAGCGTTGGCGGTCATCCCCGGCACTTCCAGAAGCTGCTCGTAATTGGCCCGGAAGACTTGGGAGAAGGAGCCGAACCGCTCGATCAGCCGGTGGGCGAGCTCGTTGGCACCCTCGCCGGGCAGACCGAAGATGAGCAGCAGCTCAAGAATGGTGTGGTCCGGAAAATGGTCCATCCCCTCCTGCAAAAAGCGCTTTTTGAGCCGGTCGCGGTGGCCTTCGCCGGGGTCGGACTTTTCGGAGGCGGTCCTGCCGGGGGAAGGGGCGGCCGGTGTCTGCGCGGGCGGCGCGGATTCCCCGGCGGACGGCAGGTTTTCCTTCAGAAAATTTTCCAGTTCGAACTCTTCAATCGGAAGCTGCGGACAGACGGGCTCCGGAGCGGGGCGCTTCCGGCGGATTCTGTTTGCCATGCTGTTCCTCCCTTTGCGCCGGGACGGCGCGGATGCTTTTCTTTCAGTATATCATAATCGTGAACAATCTGCAAATAACAAGTTTTTGCCGGGATAACGGTAGAAATCGGCGCCGTTTTGTAGTATAATAGGAAAAAGTATCGGCGCGGAAAGCGGCCGCGCCGGATTTCTCAATGTTAGGAGCATTTCAGTTGGAAATTTATCTCGATAACTGCGCGACGACCCGGGTCTGTCCGGAAGCGGCCGAAGCCTGTATGCGCGCAATGACCGTGGATTACGGGAATCCCGCCTCCCTCCACAGGAAGGGGATGGAGGCGGAGGCGCTCGTCACGGATGCCCGCCGGGAGGCGGCGCGGATCCTGAACTGTGAGCCGGACTGCATCCTGTTCACCGGCGGCGCGACAGAGAGCAACAATCTCGCGATTCTGGGGGCGGCCGCCGCCTATCCCCGTGCGGGGAAGACGGTGGTGACCACCGCCGTCGAGCATCCATCGGTTTCCCGCACTATCGACGCGCTGGAGGAGCGCGGCTGCACCGTCAAACGGGTCGTCCCCCGTCCGGGCGGCAATTTCGATCCGCAGGATTTTCTCGACGCTGTCGATGGGGACACCTTTCTTCTCTCGATGATGATGGTCAACAACGAAATCGGGACGGTTTTGCCGCTTGCGGCGGTGATTCCGGCCCTCAAGCGGCGGTTCCCCCGGCTGCTGGTCCATGTCGACGCGGTCCAGGGGTTTGCCAAATACCCGCTGAATCTCAAGCGGCTGGAGATCGACCTGCTTTCCTTCAGCGGGCACAAGCTCTACGCGCCCAAGGGAGTCGGCGGGCTGTATGTCCGCAGGGGAGTGCGGCTGAAACCCGTTCTCTATGGCGGCGGGCAGGAGAAGGGGCTGCGCTCCGGCACACAGCCGGTCGAGCTGATCGCCGCGATGGGGGCGGCCCTCGCCCTCTGCGAGCAGAACCGCGCCGCCTGGCAGGCGCATTACGCCGCTTTGAACGCCCGGCTGCGGGAAGGGCTCGCCCGTCTGGACCGGATGCCGGTCAATTCCCCGGAAAACGGCGCGCCACACCTGCTGAACTTCTCGGTGCTGGGCGTTCCGTCCGAGATCATGCTGCACTTTCTCGAATCCAGGGAAATTTCGGTTTCGAGCGGTTCCGCCTGCGCGAGAGGGGAGAAGAGCGCCGTCCTCGCGGCCTACGGGTTGCCGGACGAGCGGGTAAAATCCGCGCTGCGGGTCAGCTTTTCACGCGAGACCACCCCGGAGGAGATCGACGCGCTGCTCGCCGCCCTCGCCGAAGGCGCAGCCCGGTTCCGCAAAATGACGCGCGCGTGACCGCGCGGGACATTGCCGCCGCGGCATTTTAGCCCCGCGTCAGATTCGCGGGCGTTTTGACAGGCAGAACGGTTTCGGGGGAGGTTCCCCGCAAGGGTGCAGTTTTTCCTCGCGTGACCGCGCGGGACATTGCCGCCGCGGCGTTTCTGCCCTGCGTCAGATTCGCGGGCGTTTTGACAGGCAAAACGGTTTCGTGGGAGGTTCCCCGCAAGGGTGCTTTTTCTGCGCGTGGGTGCTCTGGCGCTGTGTTTCCTTCATAAAAATATAAAATATCCGATTTCAGAAAGGATCCGTCATGAACGAACTGATACTCATCAAATACGGCGAAATTGCCCTCAAGGGGCTCAATAAAAACGCCTTTGAGGACGTCCTGCTCAAAAATATCCGCTGGAGGCTGCGGGATCTGGGGACCTTCCGGCTGCGCCGGGCCCAGTCGACCGTTTATCTCGAGCCCGCCGACCCACCGGCCTTTGACTTCGACGAGGCCATTGACCGGCTGACCAAAATTTTCGGCATCGCCTCGCTTTCCCGCGCTCTGGTCGTGGAAAAGAGCATGGAGGCTGTCCGCCGCGAGATCTGCGGCTATCTGGACGCGCAGCTTCAGGCCGCGCGGACCTTCAAGGTGGAGACCCGGCGCTCCGACAAGCAGTTTCCCCTCAAATCCCCCGCGATTTCGGCTGAGGCGGGCGGGGTTATCCTTTCGCAGTATCCGCATCTCCGGGTGGACGTTCACAATCCCGATCTGATTGTCAATGTCGAGATCCGCGATTTCGGCGCCTACATCCACGCCGGCAGCATTCCCGGCGCGGGGGGGATGCCGGTTTCCTCGAGCGGCAGGGCGATGATCCTCATCTCCGGCGGTTTGGACAGCCCGGTTGCAGCCTACATGATGGCCAAGCGCGGCCTCGCGCTGGACGCGATTCACTTTGTCAGCCCTCCTTACACCAGCGACCGCGCCCTGCAAAAGGTGGAAACCCTCTGTGAGAAGCTGGTCCCCTACACCGGCAGCATCAAATTCCACTGCGTCCCCTTCACCGCAATACAGGAGGCCATCAGGGAGCACTGCCCGGAGGAGCTGTTTACTGTCATCATGCGCCGCCTCATGATGAAGGTGGCGGAAAAAATCGCGCGGGAGCGGGAAATCAACGCTCTCGTCACCGGCGAGAGCCTCGCGCAGGTCGCAAGTCAGACCCTCGACGCCCTCTACTGCACCGACAATTCGACCGATCTCGTCGTATTGCGTCCCCTCATCGGGATGGATAAGACTGAGATTATCAGGATCGCCTACCAGATCGGCACCTACGAGACCTCCATCCTTCCCTACGAGGATTGCTGCACCGTCTTTACTCCCCGCCATCCCCGCACCCGGCCGAAACTCCGTTTTGTCGAGCAGGCTGAGCAGAGCTTCGATTTTGCCCCGCTGATCGAGGAAGCGGTTCGTGATACCGAATGCAGGACCATCACGCTGTAAGGGAAGGGCTTTATGAAAATACTCGCGCAAATTGCGTTGATCTTCAGCGTTTGCCTGATAGGGGAGGGGATTGCCCGTTTCCTGCCGCTGCCCGGCAGCGTCGTCAGCATGGTCCTGCTCTTTCTGCTGCTTCTTTTCCGGGTGGTAAAGCCCGCCCAGGTCGAAGGGACTGCCGATTTCCTGCTCCGGAATATGGCCTTTTTCTTTATCCCGGCCGGAGTGGCTGTGATGGAGAGCGCCGGGCTGCTCTGGGAAAACCTCCTGCCCTTCCTGGCAGTCTGCCTCATTACCCTCGTCCTCACTTTTGCAGCGACGGCCCTGGCCGTCCGCTTCGCCATCTGGCTGCAGGGCCGGGTCTTTACGGGGAAGGGAGGGGTGCGACGTGACTGAGTGGCTCTCCTCCCCGCTTTTTGGGGTCG
>CALXIG010000012.1 GCA_944388305.1 uncultured Clostridia bacterium | reverse complement strand
TGTATTAAAGATTGTTCCTTAATATGGCGGAGAAGGAGGGATTCGAACCCTCGATGGGGTATTAGCCCATACACGAGTTCCAGTCGTGCGCCATAAACCGGGCTAGGCGACTTCTCCATCGGCAACGTGTTTTATTATACCATGACAGCTTTTGAAAGTCAAGAGTTTTTTTGAAAATCAGCTGTTTTTTCGATACTGTGCCGGCGGGGAGCCGAACCGGCTGCGGAACAGCCTGCTGAAATAAAACTCGTCCCGAAAACCGCAGCGCGTGGCCGCCTCTTTGACCGTCACCGGTTCATTGAGAAGGATGGCGCGGGCGTGCTCAAGGCGCAGATTGAGCGCGTACTGGATAGGGGATTGTCCGGTGACCAGACGGAAATTTCGGATCAGGTAGGATTTTTTCATGCCGGTCAGGGCGCAGAGCTCGGCAATGGAGACCGGCCTGGCGGGATTTTCGTGGATGTAGGAAACCGCCGCGGCGATTTTGCGGCGGCTGCTCGGCAGCGCGCCGTTCTCCATCTCCCGGAACAGTTCAAGCAGCAGCCGGGAAAAGGTGAGATCCGCCTCCCAGCCGTCCAGATACTCCTTGCGGTTCCAGAGGCGGACCACTTCCTCCAGCAGCGGACGGAATTTGTGGAAATCCGTCCAGTTTTTTGCCGCCGGAAACGGCAGCGTCTCCTCCCCCGCCTCAAAGTGAATGCCGCAGAAAAAGACCGGACCGCGGTTTGCCTTCAGGCTGTGTGGCCTTCCGGGCTGGAAATACAGCAGGACACCGGGCTGCGCGGAGATGCTCTGCGCCTCGATTTGGACCTCAAGACAGCCATCCAGTACAAAAACCAGTTCATGATTGGGGATGACGCGGGTCGGAATCTGCCATCCGTCTGCGGCGTGGCGGAGAACCGCGTAGGAAACGGGAAAAAAGTACTCCTTCATCAGTTTCACCTTTTTGTGGAAAATTCTCCATGCTTTGCAACATTCTGCATGGAAATGCGTGCGGATTTCTGCTACAATACAGACAGATTCTGCAAGGAGGGATTTGCAATGATCTGGAATCGGGAAGAATATCTGGCGCACATGCGCTTTCAGTACACCGGACGGGAAATGTTCACTGAACTGTTCGGCCTTCTCATCGGCCTTGAGGAGGAGTGGACGGCGCAGGGCGCCAGCAGGGCAGAACTCGATCTTTCGGCTTTCGGATGGGACAGCGTCCGCAAGGCGAGTCTGCCGGTGCAGACCGGTCCGGTCACCGGCATTGCGCCGCGTGTTCTCGAGGACACACCGGAATATACCATTTCCGTCGATGCCTACGGCCGCAGGGAGAAGCTCTGCAAGGGGAGCGCGACCATCCCGCTGCCGGTGGAGTACCCGGTCAAAACAATGGACGACTGGCTGAAAATCAGGCACTGGTACGAATTTTCCGAGGACCGGGTGGATATGGAGGGACTGCGCGCGCTGGCAAAGCTCCAAAAGGAGGGCGTCCTCATCCTGGGCAGTATTCCCGGCGGATTTGACGAGCCGCGGCAGCTGATGGGGGAGGAGGGGCTGTGCATCGCCTACTACGAGGAGCCGGAGCTGATCGAGGACATCCTCGCGACGATTGCATCCACAGCTCTCAAAGTGTACGAGCGGGTCAGCAGCGTGCTGAGCGTCGACTGCCTCTGTGTGCACGAGGACATGGCCGGAAAATCCGGTCCGCTCGCCGGCCCGCTCCAGGTGCGGGAGTTTATCGCGCCCTATTACCGGCGGATCTGGGAGCCGCTTCAGGACGCGGGGGCGGTTTTGTTCTCACAGGACAGCGACGGCAATATGAACGCCGTGATCGAGCCTTTTCTGGAGGCCGGGATCAACGTCTTTTACCCGTGCGAGCCGGCGGCCGGGATGGACATTGCCGCTCTGCGGCGGAAATACGGGACCCGCGCGGCCTTCAAGGGCGGGATCGACAAGCACGCCCTGCGCGGCAGCATCGAGGACGTGGAACGGGAGCTGACCCGCAGGATCTGCGCCGGGACGATGGGCGGCGGCACCGTCTTCGCACTGGATCACCGCATTCCCAACGGTGTGCCGCTTTCAAATTACCGCTATTATGTGAAACGCGGCCGCGAGCTGCTCGGCCTGCCCCCTGCGGAACCGTCCCCCTTCGTTCGAATGGCTTTCTAAGCCCTGGAATCCAAAAAAGCCGCCCCGGATTGGGACGGCTTTTTTGCATAAACAGAAAAGGTTAGATCGCTCTGGTGACCTTGTTGGAACGAAGGCAACGGGTGCAGGCGTGAACGCGGCAGGGCTTGCCGTCTACGATCGCCTTCACACGCACTACATTGGGTTTCCAGGTTCTGTTGGAACGTCTGTGAGAGTGGGAAACCTGAATCCCAAACGCTACACCTTTTCCGCAGAAATCACATTTAGCCATACTTCTGCACCTCCTATCGGATAACATAACATGATTATTCTAGCAGACTTTCGGAAAAAAAGCAAGTGTTTTTTTGAGAAAAATCGAAAATTATGAAATTTCTTGAAAATCCTGCCAGAACGCTTGTATTTTCCCGGCAAAAACGATATAATGATAGAGAATCCTGTATTCGTGCGCCCATCCGGGCGCTTATTCATCTGTGAGGTGTATTATGACAAACCAGATCGTGTATCTTCTGTTCTATACGACCATCAAGCTCATTGTGCTGCTGACGGCGCTGCCCTTTCACGAATTTGCGCACGCCTGGGCTGCCAACAAGCTGGGTGATCCGACCGCCCGCTATCAGGGGCGGCTGACGCTGAATCCGCTCCGGCACCTCGACCTGATGGGCTCTCTGCTCATGCTGCTGGCGGGCTTTGGCTGGGCGAAACCGGTGCCGATCAACCCCCGCAATTTTACAAACACCAAGGTGGGCATGGCGCTCTCTTCGGCGGCCGGCCCGCTCGCCAACCTGTTGCTCGCCTACATGGGAATGATCCTCTGGAAGGTGGTCCTCTACCTGCAGTATCCGTTTGGCAGCGTGGAGATTCTCGGCAGCCTGTCGGACGTCTTTCAGCTGATTGTGATGCTGAATCTCGGACTTGCCGTCTTCAACCTGATTCCCATCCCGCCGCTCGACGGCAGCCGCCTGTTCACCGTTTTTCTGCCGCCTAGGCAGTATTTCCAGATCATGCAGTACGAGCGGTACATTCAAATCGCCCTCTTTGCTGCTATTTTTCTCGGCTTTCTCGACCGGCCGCTCGCCTTTGTGCAGGCCCACGCCTTTAACGCGCTGAATTTTCTGACCGGCTACGTTGATATGATGGCCCGGGCGCTGATTGCATGAGCGAGCTGCAATTTCACGTGGGGGATTTTGACGGCCCCCTTGACCTGCTGCTCCATCTCATCGCGAAGCACAAGCTGAATATCTGCGACATCGAGATTTCGGCCCTGCTCGAGCAGTATCTCGACGCCATCGGGCAGATGCAGCAGTCGGACCTTGAGCTCGCGAGCGAATTTCTGGAGATGGCGGCCCGGCTGGTCTATATCAAGACCGCCTCGCTCCTGCCGCGCCCCGAGGAGGGGGAACAGCTCAAGGCGGAATTGCAGGGGCAGCTGCTGGAGCTGACGCTCTGCCGCCAGGCCGCAGCGGAGCTTGCGCAGCGTTACCTCGGGAACCGGGTGTTTGTGCGCGGGCCGTCCGCGCTGCCGGCCGATCTGACCTATCGCGGCGTCCATTCGCCGGAGGAGCTGCTCGCCGCCTACCGGTTGGCTGCCGGCAAGGCGAAGCGCCGCCTGCCGCCGCCTGCCGCCGCTTTTTCCGGTATTGTCAGCCGGAGGTTCGTTTCGGTTACGACCAAGATCGTTTACATCTTAAAAAAGCTCTACCGCACCGGTGCGGTCAGCTACGAGGAATTTTTCCGCGCGTCCGACCGGAGTGAATTGGTGGCCACCTTTCTGGCCATGCTGGAATTGATGAAATCCCGCCGGATTACGGTGAGTGACGACAACCGGACGGTGTATTTCTGCCGGAAGCAGTCCGGCGGGAACGAAGAGGAGGGAAGAACCGGTGCCTGAAGAAACGATATCCGCGCTGCTGGAGGCGGTGCTCTTCGCCTGCGGCGAGCCAATCGAGATCAGCAGGCTGGCCGCAGGACTGAATCTGGAGAAGGCCGCTGTGCGGGAACAGCTCAACGCCTACGCGGCCAGGCTGCAAAAGAATGACCGGGGTCTGGAGCTGCTGTTTCTGGGTGAATCGGTTCAGCTTTGCAGCAAAAAGTCGCTGGAGGACCGGGTGGCGGTGGTGGCGGCTGCCCGCAAAAATACCCCGCTGTCCGGCGCGGCGATGGAGGTGCTCGCCCTGATTGCCTACAACCAGCCGGTGACCAGGAGCTTCATTGAGCAGGTCCGCGGTGTGGAGAGCAGTCAGGTGGTCAACAACCTTGTGGAAAAGGAACTGGTGGAGGAAGCCGGTCGGCTGGAAGCGCCCGGACGGCCCATTCTGTACCGCACGACGCCGAATTTCCTGCGCTGTTTCGGCCTGTCCTCGCTGGCCGACCTGCCGCCCGTACAATGACGGGCCTGCCGCGCAGGCGGGACGTTTTCGGGACAGGCTCCCCGAAAGAAAGGAGGCGGACAGATTGGGTTTTTGGATTTTGGGCGGAATTGTACTGGCCCTCGCCGCGATTCTCTCGCTGAGCGTTGCAGCGGATGTCCGCTATGCGGAGGAGTTGTCCCTCTCAGTCGGAATCTGCGGATTTCGCTGCCGGCTCCTCCCCGCGCCGGAAAAACCCGCGCCGCCACCCCGCAGGAAAAAGTCCGCCGCTTCCGGCAAAAAGCGGAAAAAGAAGCCCGCGCCGCCGGAAAAACCTCCGGAGAAGGGCGATTTAAAGGGAACCTTCCAGATCATCTGGGACCTCCTGAAAGCCGCGCTGCCGCCGGTGGGAGAGCTGCTGGGCAAGGTGCGGCTGGTCCGGCTCCGGGTGCTTGTCACTGTGGGGGGGAGCGACGCCGCAGAAACCGCGCTCGAGTACGGCAGGCTCTGCGCGCTGGTCTATGGCGGCTATGCGGCGTTGCAAAGTCTCATCCGGGTGAAGGCGGAGCGGGTTGAACTCAACTGCGACTTCCTGGCACCGGAGACGGTCCAGGAGATTTCCTTCCGGCTGAAGCTGCGCGTCGGCTCGATTTTGTGGGCCGCTTTGCGTATTGCTTTCCGGTTTCTTACGCATACTATCCGTAAAGAACGGCAGCGAAACGCCGCCTGAGCGCTCGCGCCGTCTGCGGAATTTGATTTTGAGGAGGAATTTTCATGGCAGAACAGCACCCCATTGAGGGCGTTATGAGCACCACCATGCAGAAGATCAAGGAGATGGTGGACGTCAACACCATCGTCGGCAATCCCATCACCACGCCGGACGGCACCACCATCATCCCAGTATCCAAGGTGAGCTTCGGTTTTGCCTCGGGCGGCTCCGACCTGCCCACCAGCAGCCCCAAGCAGACCTTCGGCGGCGGGGGAGGAGCCGGCGTCACGCTCCAGCCGATCGCCTTCCTCGTGGTGCATGAGGGCAACGTCCGCCTGCTTCAGATCGCGACCTCGTCCAACACCGCCGACAAGGTGGTCAACGCCGTTCCTGACATCATCGACAAAATTTCTGATGTTTTGTCGAAGAATCCGAAGGAAAAGGCGGCGGCTCCCGCGCCGTCCGCCGAATAAGCATCACCGGCTCTCCGCCTGCATACACTTTTCCATGCCGGAAACGGCGAAAAAGGAATGCAGGTGGTTTGGTATGAAAAAGGGAATTTTTCTGGCGGCGCTGATGTTCTGGACGGTCATTTTCTGCCGCCTTCCGGCGGGGAGCATTCCCGCCGCCGTTTCCGCTGCGGAATTTGACGGAATCAGCGCGCGGTCCGCCGTCCTCATCGAGGCGGTGACCGGCCGGGTCATTTTCGGACAGATGGAGAATGAACGGCTGCCGATGGCGAGCACGACCAAGATCATGACCGCCCTCCTCACCCTCGAGCAGCCGGGGCTCGACGAGCCGTTCACCGTCGATCCGGACGCCATTCGGGTGGAGGGCAGCTCGATGGGCCTCACAGAAGGGAGCGAGGTGACGCTGCGCACCCTCGCGGCCGGGATGCTGCTCGCCTCGGGCAACGACGCCGCCAACGCCGCGGCGGTCAAAATTGCCGGCACGGTTCCGGACTTTGTCATTTTAATGAATCAGAAGGCGGCGGAGCTGGGCCTTTCGGACACCAATTTTGAGACGCCCTCCGGCCTCGACGGGCAAAACCACTATACGACCGCCTACGACCTCGCCATGCTCGCCCGGGCGGCCATGCAGAACGCGGATTTCCGGGCGATCTGCTCCCAAAAGAGCATGAAGCTGCACTACGGCAATC
>CALXIG010000011.1 GCA_944388305.1 uncultured Clostridia bacterium | reverse complement strand
GAGCTTCTGGGCGTCGAAGGGGGTTTCAATATAGTAGTCCTCCAGCTGGCTCTGGAGAAGCGCCGTCATGGCCTCCTGGATGAACCTGTGGTGGATGGCCTTTTTGGTCTGGTTTTCGTAGGAGGTCTGGGTCGAGAAGGAAGAGGAGACGAGGACGAGACAGTCCTCGATGTCGGAAAAGCTCACCTTGCTCTCGTTTTTGAGATATTTCCCCTGCTGTTTCAGGTAGGCGTCGATCTGGGAGACAAACGCCTGCCGCACCGCCCGCTCCGGAGAGCCGCCGTGCTCGAGAAAGCTCGAGTTGTGGTAGTATTCCGTCATTTGCAGCCGGTTGGAGAAGGCCACCGCCACCGACAGCTTCACCTTATAGTCCGGCTTGTCCTCCCGGTCGCGGCCGACCCGCTCGGCCTCCCAGTACTGGACGTCGGTCAGGGGCTCCTGACCCTCCAGGCGCTCCTTCAGGTAGTCGGTGATGCCGTTTTCATAATAAAAGGTGTAGGTTTTCTTTCCATCCGGTGTGTAGTCGGTGAACTCAAAGGTGAGGCCGGGGTTGACAACCGCCTGCTTTTTGAGGGTGTCGAGAAAATATTCGGTCGGGATGGCGATGTCGGTGAAGACCTCGAGGTCGGGGCGCCATTTCTGGCGGGTGCCGGTCTTTTTGGAGGCAGTCGGGGTCTTCTGCATCTCGCCGGCGATCTCGCCCTTTTCAAAGTGGAGGTTATACTCAAAGCCGTCCCGGATGACCTGGACGTCGAAATATTCGGAGGAATACTGGGTCGCGCAGGAACCGAGGCCGTTAAGGCCCAGGGAGAACTCGTAGCTGTCCCCACCGTTTTTGTACTTTCCGCCCGCGTAAAGCTCGCAGAACACCAGTTCCCAGTTGTAGCGCTGCTCCACGGGGTTCCAGTCGACCGGAATACCCCGGGCGAAGTCCTGCACCTCGAGAGAATTGTCCGCGTAGCGGGTAACCAGAATTCTGGTGCCAAAGCCCGCCCGCGCCTCGTCAATCGAATTGGAGAGAATTTCAAAAAAGGAATGCTCGCAGCCCTCCAGCCCGTCCGAGCCAAAAATAACGGCCGGACGCTTGCGCACCCGGTCGGCGCCCTTCAGGGCCGAGATGCTCTCATTGCCGTATGCCTGATTTCGTTTTGCCATGACAGCCTCCGTGGATCAGATTTTTGCCTGCTGTGCAAGCCGTACTTTTTATTGTATAATGAAATGTTCGTTCTGTCAAGTAATCCGCCGCCGGCGCCGCGCGGCAAAAGAAAAAACGCCGCAGCCGGTGCGGCGTCTCGGTATCAAAACAGCCTCGATGGGGCTCCGCTCAGAGCAGCGCGCCGAGCAGCGCCGCAACCAGACAGGCCGCCGCCAGCATGGAAAGAACCATGGGGAGCGCACAGCCCATACATCCGCCGCGCGGCGGACGCGGTCCTCTGCGGTGCCACCGCGGAGGCGGAGGAGGAGGCGGCGGAAACCGCCTGCCCGGTCCTCCCATCCGGCCTCCGAAGCCGCCCGGACCGGGGCCTCTTCCAGGCCCTCTGCCGGGTCCTCTTCCAAATCCAGGCATCTTCTCTATCCCCTTTCTCTCCGGGTTGTTGGACCCGTCAACCCTCCGCGAGCGCAAAGACCGGGTCCTCGTTTTCCTCCAGATACGCCGCGAGCGCGGCGTTCAGGCCGTACCAGCGGACGACGTCGTCCGGGTTCTCCTGCCCATTTGCGATCTCGCCGGCCAGGAGGATGGAGACCAGCGGGGCGGAAAGCGCCGCCTCCGCGTCCAGATGACGCAGTTCAAAGTACTGCCGCGCCTCTTCCCCCGCTTCCAGCGAGGCAAGCGTTCCGGCTCCCTCCCAGGACGTGGGAATTCGCGCATCCGCGCCGCGTTGCGCCAGCCCGTCGAGCTGTGTTTCCAGCGCCTGATGCGTCTCCTGCGAAACTTCCGGGAAGCGGGCCTCCACATAAATCAGCCCCAGCGGGGCGGCGGGATTGTCCGCCAGCACCATGTCTGCAAAGTAGAAGGTCAGGACGGCGTCCGCGCCGAGGACCTCCCGCTCTTTCGCGCATTCCAGTGCGTAAGCCGCGTAAAAGGCGTCCTCCTCACCGGAGAACAGCTGCGGAGCCGCCGAAACAGTGACGTCGTCAAAGGAGAGATCGTAGGCCTTCAGCACAGCCTGCGGGGTCATGCCCCACGCGGTTTTCGGGAAGGCCAGACGCTCTCCCGCCTGCGCGGCCGGATTCTGCGCGCAGCCGCTCAGCGCCGCCGCGGCCAACAGTCCCGCCAGCAGAATAAAAATCCTGTATTTCATCGCGATTCCTCCTTTTCGCGGGGGAGGAAATTCGCGCTCAGTTTTCAAGGACCGCCTGAAGTTCCTCAAATTTTTCCCGCGTGATGAGCGCGTCGCCCTCCCCGATTTTAAATTTAACCAGATAGGTCCAGCGTCCAAAGGGATAAATCATTTTGACCGCCGCTGTGTTGATGATATAGGAGCGGTGACTGCGCATGAAGAGGGACGGGTCCAGTTTCTCCCACAGCCTGTTCAGGCCGTCCGAGGTGGTGTAGACGCCGTCGGTGGTGTGGATCTCGGTCACGCCCTCCTGCCGCTCGATGTAGATGATATCCCCCACATCGACCAGGATCATCCCGTCGTGGTTGCGCAGCAGGAGCTTCCGGCGGCCGGCGGCC
Organism: uncultured Clostridia bacterium; assembly: GCA_944388305.1. GTDB lineage: Bacteria > Bacillota > Clostridia > Oscillospirales > Ruminococcaceae > Merdivicinus. The sequence continues at coordinate 4,684 of CALXIG010000011.1, read as the reverse complement.
GCGTTGGCCGCCCGCTTTTCAAACTGTACCCGCAGCTTGGAGAGGGTCTGCTGCACCCGCTCCACCTTAAACGGCTTAATCAGGTAATCCGCCGCATAGACCTCGAACGCCTCGGGCATGTACTGCGCGTGGGCCGTCGCCATAATCATCGCCGCGTTCGGCGCCTGTTCCGCAATCGCCCGCGCAGCGTCGATGCCGGTCAGTTTGGGCATTTCAATGTCGAGAAAGACGACATCCGGCAGCAGGGAGGCAGCCAGCTCCACCGCCTCCTCGCCGTCCTCCGCCTCGCCTACGACGGAAAATCCGTCCGTTTTTTCAACAATTTTCCGCAGAACCAGCCGCATGGCCGGTTCGTCGTCCGCCAAAAGCACCTTAAAATCCACGCAGTTCCCCCTCCTACCGCATTCTGCGGCGGTATCTCGCCAGATAACCGGACCGCAGCGCGAGCGGCGGCTCGAGAATTTCGTTTGTAATCATTGCACCCCGCATCCCCTGGTTGCAGATGTGGGTCAGGTAGCGCAGCGCCTCCGATTCCGCGGGCGGCTCTTCGCGGAGAAGCGGCCGCCCCTCCGCCGACATTCCCTCCGGAATCCGGTTCTGCGGCTGAAGCCGTTCCGGCGTCATGTCCTCCGGCGTCATATTTTCCGGGACCATCGGCTCGGACACCAGGCGGACCGGCTCGGGCCGCTCGGGCAGCATTGTCTCCTGCGCGGTGGCGAATTTCCCCTCTGTCGGGACGCCCTCCCGGGCGGGAGAATCCGGCGAAAGCTGTCTGCCCGCCTTTTGCAGGAACTTCCGGCCCTTTTGCAGCGCTTTTTGCAGCTCCTTGTCGCCGGCCACAGCTTCAACGAGGTCGCCGGCGAGATCAATCAGATCGCTCCAGTCCGACATGGCGGACACCTCCTTTCCCCTTCCGCGTTACTCCTGAATCTGCTGGGTGGGCGCGGTTGCGGGCCGCGCGATGGATTCCCGCATCTGGGTATCCGCGTTGATGTTCTGCATGTTGTAGTAATCCATGACGCCGAGCTTGCCGTCGCGCAGCGCCTCTGCCATTGCCCGCGGGACCTCCGCCTCGGCTTCGACGACCTTGGCGCGCATCTCCTGGACGGCGGCCTTCATCTCCTGCTCGCGGGCGACCGCCATGGCGCGGCGCTCCTCGGCTTTTGCCTGGGCGATGCGCTTGTCGGCCTCCGCCTGGTCGGTCTGGAGCTGGGCGCCGACGTTGCGGCCGACGTCGATGTCCGCGATGTCGATCGAAAGGATCTCAAACGCCGTGCCGGCGTCGAGGCCCTTGTTCAAAACTGTCTTGGAGATGGAGTCCGGGTTCTCCAGCACCTCCTTGTGGGAGAGAGAGGAGCCGACGGTGGTGACGATACCCTCGCCGACACGGGCGATAATCGTCTGCTCGCCGGCGCCGCCGACCAGGCGGTCGATATTGGCGCGGACGGTAACCCGCGCCTTTGCGCGCAGCTCGATGCCGTCCTTGGCGATCGCCGCGATGACGGGGGTCTCGATGACCTTGGGATTGACGCTCATCTGCACTGCCTCGAGGACGTTTCGTCCGGCCAGATCAATGGCGGCGGCCCGCTCGAATTCCAGCGGGATGTCTGCGCGCTGGGCAGCGATCAGGGCGTTGACGACCCGGTCGACGTTGCCGCCCGCGAGATAGTGGGCTTCCAGCTTGTTAATGGGCAGGTCGATGCCCGCCTTGGTGGCCTTAATCAGCGGCACGACAATCTTGGACGGGGTTACCCGGCGCAGCCGCATACCGATCAGCGTTCCGATGCCGATGTGCACATTGGCCGCCATGGCGGAAATCCACAGCGTCACCGGCACAAAGCTGAAAAACAGGGCCAGCAGGACCACAATGACCGCAATAATAATCAGGGGAAGTAAAAGTTCTTCAAACATGTTTCAACACTCCTTTTCCAAAGCGCTTCCATTTCATCTTTTCCGTCCGGCAGAATCTGATTCTCCGGACGAGGCGGGAATCACCACGATGCGGTTTCCCTCCACCTCGATCACCCGGACCCGCTCGCCCTTTTCGATAAATTCTCCGCGGGTCACGACGTCGAGCCGCACACCGTCCAGGTCCGCGCAGCCCGCCGGCCGCAGCGGCGTCGCGGCGACGCCCTCCTTGCCGAGCAGGTACTCCATATCCTCCGTTCCGGTAAAGCCGGATTCCCGGCTTGTGGATTCCTTGAGGATCAGCGACCGCGACAGCCGTCCCTTGCTCGCCGAATAAAGGACGATGGTGAGCACGACCGCCAGAATGACCAGGATCGCCAGTCCCATCAGCAGCCCCTGCTCCACCGTTTTGGCGGTGACGAGGATGCCGCCGATCAGGCAGACGATGCCCAGTCCGCCCGGCACGCCGAATCCCGGATTAAACATCTCGAAAATCACCAGCGCGAATCCCACGAGAAAGAGAACGATTGACCAGGTTGACATATTGGCCAATACCTCCAGAATGTCCATCCGACTCCCTCCTTTCTGCTTCTATCCTAGCAGATTTCCCCCTCACGGGGAAGCTTTTTTCTCTGAACTGTCGTTTTCAGCCTCTGAAATGACACTGCGCGGCACCATACCGCTGAAAACCGTCCGCTCCTCATTGCTTTCGACCTCGAGTTCGCCACGGTAGCCGGTCACAATCTCCCGGCAGATCGCCAGCCCCATCCCCTCGCCCTCGTCGCCTTTGGTGGTGAAGCCGGGCTCAAAGATCTGCCGCCACAGCTTCTGCGGGATGGGCGGGCCGTTGTTTTCCACCTCAAAATAGTAGTGCCGCAGATCCTCCCGCAGCGCGACCCGGATCCGGCGCCGGCCGGCAGGTCCCTCCTTTTCGAGGGCGTAGATGGCGTTGTCGATGAGGTTGCCGAGCACCCGGCAGAATTCCCACGACGGGACCGGCAGGTCGGTCAGGGGCGAGGAAATGTCCAGCTCCAGCTGAATGCCGCGCTTTTCGCACATATCGCTCTTGGCCTGCAAAATCGCGTTGACGGCGGGATGGGCGGTCCGCAGCACCCGGGAGATGCTCTGGATATCCCCATACACCCGCTCCAGGTAGCTGTGCGCCTCCGCGTACTCCTCCAGCTCAATGAGGCTGTAGACGACCTGAATGTGGTTGAGAAAATCATGGCGCTGGGCGCGAATCTCGTGATTCAGCTCGTTCAGGTCCTTCAGAGTATCCACCAGCATCCGGATCTGCCGGTCCGCCCGGCTGAGCGGCGCGATTCCCAGTATGGTTGAGATGCAGCCCACCAGCGACACCGCGCCGATGAGGGTCAGATAAAGCGCCTCCATCCAGTCCAGCGAGGCGCTGCTCTCATAATGGACGAGGAGCAGCAGCGTCAGGATGGAGATCACCTGCAGCGCGTTCAGCGCAACGACAAACAGGTAGGTTTTGCGAAATTCCAGCTCTTTTTTCATACACAACCGCCTTGTTCGTTTCATACCGCGGATATCCGCTCACGGCTCCTCCTGCAATTTTTGCAGTTCCCGCAGGAAGGAAGAGACGTCGCTGAAGTCGCGGTAAACCGAAGCGAACCGGATATACGCCACCTTGTCGAGTTTTTTCAGCTCGCGCAGCACATACTCCCCCAGCTCCACCGAGCTGACCTCTTTGACCATCCTGTTGGCAAATTCCTGCTCGATGCCGTCAACCAGCGCCTCCAGTGTCGCCGTGGGGACCGGCCGCTTCTCGCAGGCGCGCAGCAGCCCGCGCAGCAGCTTTTCCCGGTCGAACATCTGGCGGGACTTATCCTTTTTCACCACAATGAGCGGCGTGTTCTCGACCATCTCGTAGGTTGTAAAGCGCTGGCCGCAGCTCAGGCATTCCCGCCGCCGGCGGATTTTCTCGCTGTCCTCGGCCGGACGCGAATCAATGACTCTGCTCTCCGTTCCGGAGCAGTACGGGCATTTCATGCAAATCCCTTCTTTCCGGGCCGCGGCAGTGTTGTCGTATCGGGTCCTGCGGCCCATTCCGTCTTTATCATATCATTTTTTGACCGGAAATACAAGCGCCGTCACAGCAGCGCGCCAACTTTTTCCGCGATGGCAAGGCTTTCAAACAGTTCCTCGTAGCCGCCGTAGTTCTCACGGTAGAGCTCGAGCATCACTCCGCCGTCAAACCCTGCCGCCCGGAGGGCGGAGAGAAACTCCCGCAGTTCAAAATTCCCGCGGGTGAGCGGCAGGCAGTCCTCCCCGGCCCCGCAGCCGCTCAGATGGATGTGCCGCACATTCTCTCCCAGCGCCGCGAGAATCTCCCGCCAGTCCTCTCCGGCGCGCCGCGCCTGCTTGAGGTCGAGGACAAAGGCCGCGTCGGGAAGCGCCGCCTTCATCTCCCGCAGAAAGGCGAGCGAGCCGCCGCGGCAGCGGGCGACATTCTCCTGCGCCACCCGCACGCCGTATTCCCGGGCAGCCTCGTCGAGGGCCGCGAACCGCTCAAAGTAAAACGCAGCCGGCGTCTTTCCCTCCCTCCGGTCCCCGTGGAGGACAAAGTACCGCGCACCCAGCAGGGCTGCCGCCTCAAAATAATGGCGGTAAAGCCGGACGCCGTCCGCAAACCGGCGGGGATACTCGCTGAACAGCAGCAGCGGTTCCAGCCCGCTGCTAAACGGGTGGACGGACAGCACTTCGGTCCCGCCCGCACGGAAAACATCCCGCAGCCGGCAGAGATATTCCCGCT
>CALXIG010000010.1 GCA_944388305.1 uncultured Clostridia bacterium | reverse complement strand
AGAAAAAACACAAGCCGTAAATGCCGTGACTTACGGCTTGTGGAATGGCGCGCCCGGAGGGATTCGAACCCGCGACCTTTTGATTCGTAGTCAAACACTCTATCCAACTGAGCTACGAGCGCATCTTGCTGTCCTTTGTGATGTAATCTCTCGTGACAACGTATATGATTATAGCACAGGAGATTCCGTTTGTCAACACCTTTTTTCAAAAAAATCAAAAATTTTCAAGGCGGTAAATTGGGGAAGCAGAATTTTCTGCCTCCCCCCGCTTTTTACCGGACTTCCAGCGTAAAGCGCAGCGCATAGACGCCGCCTTTCAGCCGGTACTCCTCCGGCATGGCGGTGCTCCACGCCATATCGGAGCCGATCGGACTGTGTGCCGCGTCGACATGCAGCCAGCTTTCCGCGTGGGCGGGCAGCTCATGTTCGTGTGCCGCCTGATATTCCTCCACAGAATTGTGCCGGACGTCAAAGTGGAACGGCTTTTCCGCGCTCACCCGCAGGACGCGGCCGTCCGCGTTTTGCAGTTCGAGCCAGCGGGTCTCCTCGTGCCCGCCGTTTTCCGAGGGCGGGCTGAAGGGGAAGTGCTGCGCTGTGACAGTCGATTCCCAGACCTGCACCCGGGACGCCAGCTTCCGGTCCACGTAATTTTCCTGCGGCCCGCGGCCGTAGGCTGCGAGCTGCTCAAACCCTGCTGCGACCGGCAGGCAGATTCCCACCCGCGGGACGGCGGGCAGCGGATCAGGCAGACTGACGGTATACTCGATCTCGACGGCGCCCTCCCGCACGGTGTAGCAGAGCCGCCCGCCGGCCGGAACGCCGTTTTGCATGAAGAAGGGGAATTCGACCCGCACCCGGCCGCCGCCGTTCAAAATGACCGGCTCCCGTGCGGCAGCCTCCATATTCCGGAAGGGGGCGAGCAGATCGTGCCATCCCCAGCCGGGGCAGCAGTCCAGGCCGGTCCGGGGGCGGGCAAAGGCGGGCGCGGAGGGTCCGGCGAGATACTCCTTCCCGCCCTCTTGCAGGGAAATCAGCGCCCCATCCCGTCTGCGGAATACCGCGGCAAGCGTTCTCGCCTCCACCCGCAGGGTTTCATTGTTCCCGGAACAGCGTGCAGCAGCTCCGGTGGATGGCAGCGCCGCCGGACGGCACACTCCGCCCGCAACGGCGAACTGCTGGAAGCCGATCTCCTCTCCGGCTGCGGCAAACCAGCGGTCTTTCCGGCGGCTGAAACAGAATTCCAGGTGGTATTCATGCCCCTCCCTGCGGGAGAAGGGGAGGAGCGCCTCGATCTCCGCTTCGGACATCGGCGCGAGGTCAGGCAGTGGCAGCTCCCAGCGGGAAACCTCGGCGCCGTCTTCCCGCAGCACCGCCTCGCAGCGGAAATCCCGTCCCCGCTCGGTTATGGCGCGGTTTTTAAGGACGAAGTGCAGGTCCGGCGCGGCGGTTGCCCAGGCGGAAAAGCTTCGGGGCCTTTCCATCCAGATGGGGCAGTAGGCTTCCTTCACCTCATACGCCACCGGCTTCCAGGTGAGGTCGGCCAGCACGACGCCGTTGTTGGTCATGTAGGGGGGATTCTGCCACTCGACGACCGGCTCGCCGAAATCTCCGCCGTAGGCGAAGAATTTCTGCCCGTCCGCCGTCTTTCCCACCAGCGATTTGTCCTGCCAGTCCCAGATATAGCCGCCCTGGAACCGGGGAAAGCGCTCGGTGAGCTCCCGGAATTTCTCCATTCCGCCGCCGCTGTTGCAGATCTGGTAGAGGTATTCCACCAAAATGACGGGCCGGGAATCCACGGGATCGGCGAGCATGTTGAGAATCTGATCCACCGTCGCGTACATGTTCCCCCGGACGTCCGAGATATTAGGCCCCGGCTCACCGGCTTCATACTGACAGAGGCGGGTGGGGTCGAATTCTTTGACAAAGCCGTACATCGCCGCGTGATTGGGGCCGGTTCCGCTCTCGTTGCCCAGCGACCATGCGTAGATGGCGGGGTGGTTCTTGTAATTGGCGGTCATCCGCACCGCCCGTTCGAGATACTGGCCCGCCCAGGCGGGGTCGTGGGTGAGCGCGCCCATGACGCCGTGGGTCTCGAGGTCGCACTCGCAGACGAGCAGCAGCCCCAGCTCGTCGCAGAGATCGTACCACTCCGGGCAGTCGGGATAGTGGCAGGTGCGGACCGCGTTGATGTTCATCCGCTTCATCTGCCGGATCTCCTCGATCATGTGTTCCCGGGAGACGGTGCGCCCTCCCTCCCAGCAGAAATCATGCCGGTTGACCCCGCGGATGATGAGGCGTTGGCCGTTGAGATGGACGACCCCGTCGATGACCTCGACCTTTTTGAAGCCGATGCGGCAGCTCTCCCAGTCGCATTCCGCCCCGTCCGGGCCGATGAGGGTCACAACCGCCCGGTAGAGAGCCGGCGTCTCCGGTGTCCAGAGCTGCACCTGCGGGAGGGTGAGGATTATCCGCCCGGTGTTCGCGGTAGGGAAGCGGTCGGTCCGGTACTGGGCGGAGGGCATGACCGGGCCTTCCCCCCCGGCGAGCTTTTCCCCGTCTGGGCCGTAGAGGGAGAGCCGCACCCGGCAGTCGGCAAATCCGGTCCGGCGGGAGACGCGGATGTCGGCTGTGACCTCGCCGCCACCCCGGTGCAGGTCGGGCAGGGCGGTGATCCGGTAGTCCTCGACGCGCAGGGCGGGCTTGGCAATCAGCCAGACGTCCCGGTGAATGCCGGAGAGGTGCCAGTAGTCCTGGTCCTCGAGGTAGCTGCTCTTGGAGAAGCGCAGCACCGCGAGGGAGACGGTGTTTTCACCCGGGCGGAGGAGGCCGGTTACGTTGAATTCAGCGGGAAGCTTGCTGTCCTCCGAATACCCCGCCGGTTCCCCGTTGACCCACAGGTAAAAGGCCGTCTCCACCCCGTCAAAGCGCAGAAAAACCTCTTTTCCCGCAAAATGGGCGGGGAGGGTGAAGATCCGGCGGTAACAGCCGGTGGGATTTCCAGCGGGAATGTGCGGCGGATTGGGGAGCTGCGCCTCCTTTTGCAGCGAGGGGCGGATCATGTGCTCCCCCTTTTCCTCGTAGTCCCACGGGTAGGGGACGTTCGTATAGATGGGCTTGCCGAAGCCCTGCACCTCCCAGCTCCCCGGCACCGCGATGGGGGAAAAGCCGGACAGAACCGCATCGTCCCGGTAAAAATCTCCCACGCTTTCCGGTGATTCCTCCAGCTTGAACAGCCACTCCCCGCCGAGGGAGAGCCGGTTGCGGGAGGGACAGCCTTTGGCCGCCTCTTCGGCCGAGTCGTAGGCTTCCCAGCGCGTGTGCGCGGGCACACGCCGGATAGAAGAGACCTCCACCCGCTCCCATTCGGGAAATTTGTCAAAATTTTTCCGCCAGTTCATCTTAACCGCTCCTTTCGGTTGGTTTCGGGGAATTGTCATTCCCGGTTTTCGTCTGCTCCTGTGAGATTGCGGCGCAGGCAGCGGGAGGCAGGCGTTTCCGTTAAAGCTGCGCCAGAATTTTCAGTACAAGATCCTTTGCGATTGCGGACGCCCGCTTGCAGTTCGCCTCGAAATTTGCCGCGCCGTCGTGGTCTGCGTTGTCGGTGATGCTCCGCACCGCGAGGAAGGGGACGCCGTTGACATAACAGACGTGCGCGACAGCCGCAGTTTCCATGTCGACGGTCAGCGGGTGAAAGACTGCCGCAATTTTTTCGCGCTGTTCGTCGGTGATGAACTGCTCGCCGCTGACCATCCGTCCGAAACGGACGTCCTCCCGCCCTGCGGCCGCTCTGCGCGCCGCTTCCAGCAGCGTCCCGTCCGCCTGCATCCAGATGCCGGGCAGCCAGGGGTGGAAATCCATCAGAATATCTTCGGCCACATCGTGGTAGGCGCTTTCGGTCGAGACGGCGGTGTCAAAAACGCGGAGCGACGGGTCGAGCGCCCCCGCCGTCCCGGCGTTGAGGATGGCGTCCACCTGAAAGGCGTCGATCAGAATCTGAGCCGCGACGGCCGCATTGACCTTGCAGACCCCGCTGTAGAGGGCGACGGCCTCCATCCCCGCGAGTTTTCCGCAGTAAAAGGTGAGCATCGCCTTCCGGACGGTCTCACAGTCCTCGATTTCCGGCAGAAAAGGGGCGAGTTCGTCGTCCCCCGCACAGAGAATGCCGATTTTTTTCATCAAAATACCTCCTGTTACGCCTATTTGAGTGCCTTTGCCTCCTCCAAAACGGGGGCGATGACTTCGGCCAGACCGGCGCAGTAGTCGTACCCGGGGATGGAGGTGTTTTCCAGAATTGCGTCAACCTCCTCCAGCGGGAACCCCGCCGCGAGGTAGTCCTCCGCTGTGTGCTCCGCCAGCCAGCCGATGGTGTAGAGCTGGCCATCCGCTTCGTTAAAAAGCGCCAGCTTCCCGCAGAACGCCCGGTCCACCGCCGCCTGATCGCCGGAATAGAGGGCGTCGATCTGCTGGTCGGTGTAGCCGAACTCCTCGTAGCACTCCTCCCGGGTCATCCCGAGCATTTTCAGATAGTCGTCGGTCACAGTGCCCTGCGTCAGGGCGATGAACTGCTCTTTCGGAATGCCAAATTTCTCGATGAACGCCAGGATGGTCATCTGTTCGGGGTTGGAGCGGGCGGCGCTTTCTGCCCAGGCAAGAGCGTCCTCCTTCCCGACATGGCTCATCAGCTCCCCGCTGATGGAGTGATAGGAAGGGGTGTGTGCCGTACAGGCGTCCAGCCCGCCGGGTGAGGTTTCCTGGGCGTTTTCCTCTGCGGGAGATTCCGCTTCCTCTGGCAGGCTGCTTTCCTCTGCGAGAGATTCCGTCTCCTCCGGTTCGGCAGATTCCGCGGCGGACAGGGAGGCGGGTTCTTCCGGCAAACTGCTTTCCGCCGGGATGATTCCCGTTGCGGACGAATCCGGCACGGACGTTCCCATCCCGCCGCAGGCGGACAGGGAGAGGGTCAAGGCAAGCGCCGTCAGGAAATACCATGCTTTTGTCATGCGGCTCACTCCTCAAAATTCTTCCAGTCAAAGGGCAGAAGGTCGCCGAGCGTGCAGCTTTCCCCGCCGGGAAG
>CALXIG010000009.1 GCA_944388305.1 uncultured Clostridia bacterium | reverse complement strand
CCTTTGAGCTCGACGACCATTTTTTTCACCGCTTCGGGCGCATACTCCATGCCGCAGAATTGACAAGTCGCCACGCCGTCCGCATTCATGGTCAGCTTACCGCCGCAGCAGGTACATTGCAGCTTTTGCATACCGATTCTCCTTACATTTTCTTCATTATTTATGATGGGGATTTCTGCCCATAATAGGCGTTCTCTCCGTGCTTGCGGAGAAAGTGCTTGTCGAGCAGCTTTTGCTGCATGGGGTCGAGGCTTCCCGGCCCGCCGGGGGCAAGCCATTCGCTCAAAGCGGCCATCCGGGCGGTCTCCTCCAGCACGACGGCGTGATAGACCGCCTCAAAACAGTCCTTTCCCCAGGTGAAGGGCCCATGGGAGCGGACGAGAACAGCCGGAATGTCGGAGGGATTGCGCCCCTCGAACTCCTCGGCGATGACCTTGCCGGTTTCGGCCTCATAGGCGCCTTCGATCTCCCGGCTCTTCATCCGGCGGGTGCAGGGGACGGGGCCGTAAAAGTAATCGGCATGGGTCGTGCCGTAGGCCGGGATGTCCCGCCCGGCCTGCGCCCAGGCGGTTGCCCAGCGGGAATGGGTGTGGACGATTCCGCCGATGCCGGGAAAGCTCTGATATAGAACCAGATGGGTCGGAGTATCGGAGGAGGGGTTGAGCTCCCCCTCCACCTTGTTGCCGTTTAAATCCATCACGACCATATCCTCCGGGGTGAGTCTGTCGTAATCCACACCGGAAGGCTTGATGACGAAAAGTCCGCTCTCCCGGTCAAAGCCTGAGACATTGCCCCAGGTGAAGACGACGAGGCCGTGCTCCGGCAGCTGCAGGTTCGCTCTCCAGACGTCTTCCTTCAGTTTTTCCAGCATGAAAAATCCTCCTTATCCGCGCGCGGCGTTTTTGATGGCCTTCAGCCGCTTCATGACGTCGTTTTCCCCCCGGCCGAAATAGTCGTGCAGGGTCTTGTACTCAGCGTAAAGCCTGTCGTAGACCGCGGCGTTCTCCGGGATGGGGTTGTAAATAATGTCGCGGGAGGTGTCGACCGCGCGGGCCGCCTCGAAAATGCTGTCAAAGCCGCCGGCCGCCTTCCCGGCCGCAACCGCGCCGAAGAGGGCGGAGCCGAGGGCCGGTCCCTGGGAGGTCGTGGTGACCCGCACCGGCATGTTCAGCACATCGGCGTAGATCTGCATCATCATCGGGTCTTTGCGGGCGATGCCGCCCGAGGCGACGAACTCTTCAACCGGGACGCCGCCCTCCTTGAAGTTGTCGACGATCATCCGGGTGCCGTAGGCGGTCGCCTCGATGAGGGCGCGGTAGATCTGCTCCGGGCGGGTCTGAAGGGTCATGCCCAGCATCATGCCGGTCAGGTCGACGTCAACCAGGACCGAGCGGTTGCCGTTCCACCAGTCGAGGGCGAGCAGGCCGCTCTCGCCGGGCTTTTCGCGCTGCGCCTTTTCTCGGAGAAATTTGTGGATGTTCATCCCGGCAGCCTGCGCCTCCTCATAGTAAGACGCGGGCAGGCAGTTGTCGATAAACCAGGCAAAGTGGTCGCCGACGCAGGACTGCCCCGCCTCATAACCGAAGAACCCGGGCATGATGCCGTCCTCGACGACGCCGCAGATACCGGGGACCTGCACCTCCTCGGTGCCCATCAGCATGTGGCAGGTCGAGGTGCCCATGATAGCCAGCATCTTGCCCGGCCCGTCGATACCGGCGGCCGGGAAACAGACGTGGGCGTCGACATTGCCCACCGCGACGGCGATCCCCTCGGGGAGCCCGGTCAGGGCGGCGGCCTTTGCGGTCAGAGAGCCGGCGCGGGAGCCGAGCGGGGTGATTTCCCGGGAAAATTTCTCGTCCGGAAGGTTGCGCATCCGCGGGTCGAGGGCGGCGAAGAACTCTTCGGATGGGAAACCGGTCTTTTTGTTCCAGATCTCCTTATATCCGGCGGTGCAGGAGTTGCGGGTCTCCCTGCCGCAGAGCTGCCAGACGATCCAGTCGGCGGCCTCGATAAAGCGGTCCATCTTTTCATAGATTTCAGGGTCCTCGTCGAGGATCTGCCAGATCTTCGGCACCGCCCACTCGGAAGAAATCTTGCCGCCGTAGTTTGCAAGCCACTTCTCCCCGCGTTCCGCAGCGATGCGGTTCAGGGCGTTTGCCTTGTCCTGTGCTGCGTGATGCTTCCAGAGCTTGACATAGGCATGGGGGCGGTTTTGATATTCCGGCAGGAAGCAGAGCGGCGTGCCGTCCTTTAAGACAGGCAGCACGGTGCAGGCGGTGAAATCAATCCCGACACCGATGACGTCGGCCGGATTCACGCCGCTCTCCGCAAGCACAGCCGGAATTGTGTGTTCGAGCACATCCAGGTAATCCTGCGGATGCTGCAGGGCCCAGTCATTTGGCAGGGGGGTCCCGTCGGGGAGGGCGCGGTCCATGACCGCGTGAGGGTATTCATAGACGGCGGAGGCCAGCTCCTCGCCGGTAGCGGCGTTGATGAGCAGAGCGCGCCCGGAAAGGGTGCCGTAAT
>CALXIG010000008.1 GCA_944388305.1 uncultured Clostridia bacterium | reverse complement strand
GCCATCTGCCTGCGCGGCATCGCCAAAGGCGCGAAGAAAATCACCCTGATGCTGAGCTACCCCTCCGATGAGGTGGGCAACCACCTGGTCACCGAGGACGAACTGGACGAAAAAGGCGTCAACCCCTGGAGCGACGTTCTCGACGAGAAAAAATACCGGGAGCTGTTCGGCTATAAAAAGCACACCTTCACCGGCGTGGACTACGTGGACTATTATACCAGCCTCATCCGGGAAGAAGGCGCCGAGGTCGAAGTGATTTTCGCCAACAACTGCCGCGCAATCCTGAACTATACCCAGGATGTCCTCTGCTGCGACATCCACACCCGCGCCCTCACCAAACGCCGCCTCAAAGCTGCCGGCGCGCGCACTGTTCTGGGTCTGGATGAGATCATGACCGCTCCGGTCAACGACAGCGGCTACAACCCTGATTATGGCCTGCTCGGTTCCAACAAGGCGACCGAGTCGACGGTCAAGCTCTTCCCCCGCGACTGCAAGGCATTCGCCGAAAAGGTGCAGAAGATGCTCCTCGACAAGACCGGCAAGTGCATTGAGGTCCTCGTTTACGGCGACGGCGCATTCAAGGATCCGGTCGGCAAGATCTGGGAGCTGGCGGACCCGGTTGTCTCGCCCGGCTACACCGACGGCCTGATCGGCCAGCCCAACGAGCTGAAGCTCAAATATCTCGCGGACAACGACTTCGCCGACCTGAGCGGTCAGGCGCTGAAAGAGGCGATCTCCAAGGCGATTGCCGAGAAAGACGCGAAAAATGCCAGCCTCGTCGGCACGATGGTGACCCAGGGCACCACACCCCGCCGTCTGACCGACCTCATCGGTTCCCTCTGTGACCTGACTTCTGGTTCCGGCGACAAGGGCACCCCGATTATCCTGATTCAGGGATACTTCGACAATTATGTCAAAAACTGAATAACGCCTTTGCCCAAAATCCGGCTCCCCAACAGGAGCCGGATTTTTTTGTGTCATGGAAAAAGATGCAGTGTTAGAGGAATTATACGAATTATTTAATCTGATTTCAAAAAAGTTAGAAAAGAATTTCGAAAAAGGCGGACAAAACGATTGCGCTGTGCGGCAATTCTGTGATATAATAGAATTGGCAATAAGTGAGAGTTATATGTTTGTCCTGAAAACGATTGCGAGGTGAATCGATGCAAAAAAAGTTGAAAGAAAAAATTGCGGAGGCTCTTTCCTCTGTCCTGCCGATCACAGTGATTGTCCTGCTTCTGTCCTTCACGCTGGCGCCGATGCCGATTGGCACGCTGGTGCTCTTCCTGCTGGGAGCCGCCCTCCTGATTCTGGGGATGGGCTTCTTTTCGCTGGGAGCGGATACCGCCATGATGCCGATGGGGGAGCAGATGGGGCGCAGGCTTGGAAGTTCCGGAAAGCTTGCGGCGGCTGTCCTCATCTTTTTCCTCATCGGCTTTACGGTGACAATTGCCGAGCCGGATTTGCAGGTGCTGGCGCGGCAGGTGCCGGCGGTGCCGGACCTGACCATCATTTTGACGGTGGCCGCCGGGGTCGGGGTGTTTCTCGTGCTGGCCATGCTGCGGACGCGGTTCGGCTTTTCTCTCCAGTATGTGCTGCTTGCGCTCTACGGTCTGGTTTTTCTGCTCTCGATTTTTGTGCCGAATGAGTTTCTGGCGGTTGCCTTTGATTCAGGCGGTGTCACGACCGGCCCGATCACCGTTCCGTTTATCATGGCGCTGGGCGCGGGCCTCGCCACTCTCCGCGGCAATGACGACGACAATTTCGGCGTCGTCGCGATTTGCAGCGTGGGACCGATTCTGGCAGTCATGGTGCTGGGCCTGCTGTACCATTCTACCGAGGTTGCCTATACGCCGTTCCAGATTCCGGCGGTGGAAACCTCGCAGGATGCGGGGCGTGAATTTTTGCAGGGCCTGCCCGAATACCTGGGGGAGGTATTTTGGGGCCTGCTACCGATCGTCCTCTTCTTTCTGGTGTTCCAGTTTCTTGCCCTCCGTCTTCCACACCGTCCCCTCATCAAAATCGGCGTGGGAATCGGATACACCTTTATCGGCCTTGTGCTTTTCCTGACCGGAGCGAATGTCGGTTTTATGCCGGTCGGCTATTTTCTGGGCCAGACGATGGCGGAAAATGCGCCGGGCTGGCTGCTCATTCCGCTGGGCATGGTGATCGGATATTTCATTGTCGCGGCGGAACCGGCGGTCCATGTTCTCAACCGCCAGGTGGAGGAGGTTACGAGCGGCGCGATCCCGCAGAAGGCGATAGGACTCTCACTTTCCGTCGGCGTCGCCCTCTCCATTGGCATCGCGATGCTGCGGGTGTGGCTGCATGTGCCGGTTTACTGGTTTCTGGTGCCGGGATATCTGGCGGCGCTGGCGCTGACCTTTCTGGTGCCGAAGATTTTCACGGCGATCGCCTTTGACTCGGGCGGCGTTGCCTCCGGGCCGATGACGGCGACGTTTCTGCTGCCGTTTGCGATGGGCGCCTGTCAGGTGCTGGGCGGCGATATTCTGATGGATGCGTTCGGGGTCGTTGCGATGGTGGCGATGACGCCGCTGATTACGATCCAGATTCTGGGACTCTTCTACCAGCGCAAACTGGTCCGCACCAGAGAAGTGACGGAAGAGGAGGCGCAGATTTTGACCGATGATATCATTGATTATGCAGAGGAGGTAGCGGCGGATGGCGGAAACTGATCGAATTAAGCTGCTGGTCACCATTGTGGACCGCGGCAAGGGAAGTGCCGCAGTGGACATTTACCGGTCGCATGGACTGCATTTTGACGATCTCTGCATGGGGTTTGGCACGGCCAATTCCCAGATTCTCGACTATTTCGGCTTGTCGGAGACGGAAAAGGACGTGGTTTTTACTCTGGCGCCTGCCTCAAAGGTGAGATACCTGATCGAGAAGGTGGATGAGCGCTTTCATCTGTCCAACCCCGGCCGGGGAATTGTGTTCAGCCTGCCGCTCTCCGCAGTGAGCGGTCAGGTCCCGCAGGTGCTCTGCAAGGGCGGAAAAGAGGAGAAGAAGGAGGAGAAGGCTGTGGAGTCTGCTGCAAAATACGACCTGATTCTGGTCATTGTCAACCGGGACAGTCTGGATATTGTCATGGACGCGGCGCGCGAACAGGGTGCAAGGGGCGGAACGGTCCTGCATGGACGCCGGGTCGGCCTGGAGGATGAGGACAATCTGTTTGGCTTTACGCTGCAACCGGAAAAGGAGATCATCGCGATTTTGGTGCCGAGCGCTCAGAAGATGTCGATCATGCGGGCGGTCAATCGGGCGGCCGGTCTGAACACGGAGTGCCGCGGCCTGCTGTTTTCCCTGCCTGTCGAGGATATGATGGGCCTTCAGGACGCGCTGGAACAGGATACGCAGGATAAGAATTGAAAAAGTAATCCCCCCGGTCAAAGGCCGGGGGTCATAAGAAAGTAATATTACCTTTTGCAGGAACGGCATGGCTTCGGTCATGCCGTTTCCTGTTTCATCAGCTCGCCCACGGGGATAAATCCCATAAGGTCATAGGAGATACGGATGCCCTGCCGCCGTTTGCCGCTGCTCTTGTCCGGCGCTTCAATATAGATCGCCTTCACAAGCTCCCGCAGCGAATAAGGGGTCAGTTCCTGCAAATTTGCGTACTTGTGTACCCGCTGGATGAACTGATCCAAGTTTTCAATCTGTCGTTCCTGTACTTCAATATCCTGCTGTAAGGTCTGGATTTCCGCCTTGAGCTGCGTCTGCTCATCCTCGTAAGACTGGCTCATCATAGCAAACCGCTCGTCCGAGAGTTTCCCGG
>CALXIG010000007.1 GCA_944388305.1 uncultured Clostridia bacterium | reverse complement strand
TTTTACCAAACCGGCTGCCGAGGTGCATAACCTCATCCGCGGTCTTTCCTCCTGGCCTTGCGCCTACACCTTCTACCAGGGAAAGCGGCTGAAGGTCTACCGCAGCCGCCTGAGCAGCCTGCGCGGGAAGCCCGGCGAGTTGGTCGACCCAAAGCGCTTTGCCGTCGCCTGCGGCGAAGGCGCGGTCGAGCTGGAGACGGTGCAGTATGAAGGCAGCCGCCGGATGTCCGGCGCGGATTTCCTCCGCGGTAAAAAACCGGCGGACAGCGAATTTCTCGGCTGACATCCATCCAGATCAGAAAGGAGCGTTTCCATGCCCATCTTTCCCTATTTTGACGTCTATTACCTCTACTTTATTCTCCCGGCCCTGCTTTTCACCATCTGGGCGCAGGTGAAGCTCAAGAGCACCTACGCGAAATACGGCCGGATTTTCAACCGCTCGGGCATGACGGGCGCGGAGGCCGCCCGGTATATCCTCGACCAGAACGGACTCCAGCACATCCGCATCGAGTATGTGCGCGGACAGCTTACCGACCATTATTCCCCGAAGGAGGGGGTCATCCGGCTGTCGGACAGCACCTATCAGGCGGGGACCATCGGCGCGGTCGGCGTGGCTGCCCACGAGTGCGGCCATGCGATTCAGTACGATGTGGGCTATCTGCCCATCAAAATCCGCAACGCCATCATTCCGGTCACCCAGATCGGTTCCCAGCTGGCCTGGCCGCTGTTTGTGATCGGGCTGATCTTTCAGTTCGGCATTCTGCTGGATATCGGCATCCTGCTCTTCCTGGCGGTGACGCTCTTTCAGCTCATCACCCTCCCGGTTGAATTCAACGCGAGCCGCCGGGCGATGGCGACGCTGGAATCCTCCTCCCTCCTCGCCGAAGATGAGCTGAAGGGTGCGCGCAAGGTGCTGACTGCGGCGGCGATGACCTATGTTGCGGCGCTGGCGACCGCCCTCGCCAACCTTTTGCGGATGCTCGCGCTGCGCGGCAGGCGGGACGACTGATGGACGCGAGGAAGATCGCCTATACGGCGCTGCTCCGCATGGCGCGGAACAAAAGCTACTCCAATCTCACGCTGGACGCCATTCTGAAGGAGGAGAATCCCCCCGTCCGGGAGCGGCAGTTTGCCTCCACCCTGTTTTACGGCGTTTTGGAGCGGAAGTTGACGCTGGATTACAACATTTCCCGTTACAGTAAAAAGAGGGTCGAAAGCCTAGACCTCGAGGTCTGCACCGCCCTCGAAATCGGCCTCTATCAGCTCGCCTGCCTGTCGGGCGTCCCGCAGCCGGCAGCTGTCAGTGAGAGCGTCAACCTTGTGAAGCGCTCCAAAAAGCGGAGCGCCGCCGGGTTTGTCAACGGCGTACTACGCGCCTTTCAGCGGGACGGCTGCCGGTTTTCTTATCCTGAAGAGCCGGGCCTGTTCCGGCTGAGCGTTGAAACGGGGATGCCGGAGGAGATCCTCCGCCGCTGGAGCGCGGACTATTCCCCGGAGATCGCTGCCGCCCTCGCCCGGGCCTGCCTGGGGCGCCCGCCGCTCCATCTGCGGGTCAACCCCCTGCGCGGGACTGCCGGACAGGCGGCCGCCCTCCTGGCGGAGGAGGGGGTGGAGGTCCGGGCCGACCCGGTGCTCCCCAACTGCCTGGAGGTTTTTCACACCGGCAGCATCGCGGAGCGCCGCGCTTTCCGGGAAGGAATGGTTTCGGTCCAGGACCGTGCCTCCCAGCTCTGCGCGCTGGCGGTCGGGGCGCAGCCGGGAGAGCGGATTTTCGACCTCTGCGCCGCGCCCGGCTCCAAGAGCTTTGTGATGGCCCAGGAGATGAAAGACTGCGGCGAGCTGCGTGCCTTCGACCTCTACCCGGCCCGCGCCGGCCTCATCCGCCAGGGGGCAGAGCGGCTGGGGCTCACCTGCATCCGAACGGCGGTGGGGGACGCCGCCTGCTTTGACGAATCCCTCGGGCTGGCCGACCGGGTGCTCTGCGATGTGCCCTGCTCTGGCCTGGGCATCATCCGCCGCAAGCCGGAGATTCGCTGGAAAAGCGCGGAGGAGCTGGACGCGCTGCCGCCCCTTCAGCTCTCCATCCTCGAAAACGCCGCCCATTATGTGAAACCCGGCGGGACGCTCGTTTATTCGACCTGCGCCCTCTCCAGGGCGGAGAACGAGGGGGTGGCCGGCGCATTTCTCGCCGCTCATCCGGAGTTTTCGCCCGATCCGGTGCCGCCGGCGGCCGCCGCGGCGCTGGGGGAGGGCTGTTCCAGCGCGACACTGACCCCGCTGGAGGGGAATTTTGACGGATTTTACATCGCGCGGTTTATCCGCCGCTGATTTCGACGCCGAAAGGAGGGTCCTTCGCTGTGATCGACCTCAAGTCCATGACGGAAAGCGAGCTGGAGGAACTGCTCGCCGGCCTGGGCCAGCCCAGATTCCGCGCAAAGCAGCTCTTCGGCTGGCTTCACCAGAAGCAGGCTCTTTCCTTTGAAGAGATGACCAACCTGCCCGCCGCGCTGCGGCGGCAGCTGTCGGAAAGCTGCTCTCTGACCGCTCTGACGGTTGAACGAAAGCTCGTGTCCAGCCTGGACGGGACGGTCAAGTACCTCTACCGCCTTTCCGACGGGGAGCATGTCGAGAGCGTGTTAATGCGGTACGAGCATGGCAATTCGCTGTGCATCTCGAGTCAGGTCGGCTGCAAGATGGGCTGTGCCTTCTGCGCTTCGACCAAGGCGGGCTTTGTCCGCAATCTCACCGCCTCCGAGATCCTCGAACAGGTGTACATGGCGGGGCGGGACACCGGGGAGAAAATTTCGAGCATCGTCATGATGGGAATCGGCGAGCCGCTCGACAACTATGAGAACGTCCTGCGTTTTCTCGAGTTGATCGCCTCGCCGGACGGCCTGAATCTCAGCCACCGGCACATCTCCCTTTCCACCTGCGGGATTGTGGATAAAATCTACGATCTGGCGGAGCGTGACCTGCAAATCACCCTCTCCATCTCGCTCCACGCGACAGATGATGCCGCGCGCAGCGGGATGATGCCGGTCAACCGGCGCTGGGGGATCGCGGAGCTGCTGGAGGCCTGCCGTTATTACACCGGGCGCACCCACCGGAGGATCTCCTACGAGTACGCTCTGATCGCCGGAGTGAACGATGGCCGCGCCCAGGCGCTCGCGCTGGCCTCGCTGCTGAAGGGGACGCTCTGCCACGTCAACCTGATCCCTGTCAATTATGTGAAAGAGGCGGGGTACGAGAAGAGTCCGAAGGAGCGCATCTACGCTTTCCAGAAGGTTTTGGGAGAAAAAGGCATCAACGCCACCGTCCGCAGGACCCTCGGCGCGGACATCAACGCCGCCTGCGGACAGCTCCGGCGGGAAGCCGAGGGCCGGTGACCGGAATACTCCCGGAGAAATCGATTCCATTCGGAAAAGGAGATCGTCGAGTTGAGGATAGTAGGAAAGACAGACATCGGCATGGTGCGGGACACCAATCAGGA
>CALXIG010000006.1 GCA_944388305.1 uncultured Clostridia bacterium | reverse complement strand
CCTCACAGTGATTTCCCGGCAGCCCGCAGCTCTCCGCTGCGGGTTTTTTATTTTTCCCTTGACAATCCGCGCCCGGTGTGTTATCCTGAAGGCAGAAGGTCTAATGCAATAGACCAATCGAACCGTCCACTTCCAGGAGGGATTTTCATGGAAAAAATTGAAATTCACGAGGCCGAACTCCGCCTGATGGAGCTTGTCTGGGACAACGCCCCCATCCGCTCCACCGCCCTCGCCCAGCTTGCCGGCGAGCAGCTCGGCTGGAAAAAATCGACCGTCTTCACTGTCGTCAAAAAGCTCTGCGGACGCGGCATCCTGCAAAGTGCCGGCGCCGTTGTCACCCCCCTGGTCACCCGGGAGCAGCTCCGCCTGTCTGAAAGCCGCAGCCTGATCGACCGGCTCTTTAACGGCTCCTCCCGCCTGTTCCTCACGAATTTCCTCGCAAAAGAGGAATTTACCGCCGAGGAGGCCGCCGAGCTGAAGGCACTCATCGACCGCCACACCAAGTCCTGACCGAAGGAGGGATTCTGATGGAGACCCTGACCAGCCTCTTTCTCGCGCTGCTCAAAATCAGCCTGACCGCCGGCATCACCGCTGGCGTCATCCTGCTCGTCCGGCCGCTGGCCGCGAAAAAACTGCCGCGGCGGGTCATCTGCGCCCTCTGGGCCATCGTACTGCTGCGGCTGGTGCTGCCTGTCTCGCTGCCCAGTCCCACGAGCATCTATACCCCCACCGCCTACACACCGCAGCGGCCGATTTCGGCGGAGATCCGCCGTCCGGCGGCATCTGTGCCCGCGCCTCCGGCAGAGGAGGCGCCTTCCTCCGCCCCGGCGCAGTCCACCCACACCGCTTCCGAACGGCCGGCACCCTCCTCCATCCCGCAGCAGTCCTCCGCCGCAACTTCCGCCCAGACGGCCTCCCCCACGCCTCCCGCGGCAGAAACCGGCGGTCTCTCTGTCTGGAACCTCCTCGCCCTTCTCTGGCTGACCGGCGCGGTCCTCCTGCTCGCCAGCGGAACGGCCGCCTACCTGCTGACGCTGCGCCGGTACCGCGGCGCCCGGCTGCTGCCTGACCAGTTCCTCGCGGAAAAGGCCAATTCCCTGCTCCGGCACCCGATGCGGCGGCCGGTACCGCTCTATCTCTCGCCGGAGGCGGAAAGCCCGCTCGCCGCCGGAATCTTCCGTCCCCGGATCCTGCTGCCCGAAGGGGCGCTGCCGGAGAAGGAAGCCCTCTGTATCGTGCTCCACGAAATGATCCACATCCGCCGCGGCGACCACCTGCTGCGGCTGCTCTCCCTCTTTCTGCTCAGCCTGCACTGGTTCAATCCCCTGCTCTGGCTGGCCTGCCGCTGCTCAGCCAGGGATATGGAACTTGCCTGCGACGAGGCGGCTCTCTCCCGGCTGGGAGAAGGGATGGAGACCTCCTACGCCAGAGCGCTGCTTTCCATCTCAGTCCGGCAGCGGCAGCGCCTGACTCCGCTGCTGATGTTCGGGGAATCCAATCTCAAAACCCGGGTAAAAAATGCGCTCTCCTATAAAAAGGCGTCCTTCTGGGCGGTGCTGGCCGCAATTCTTCTGCTGGCCGCAGGCGCGCTCACCCTGCTCACCGACCCCGTCCGGGAGCCGGAACTGGCGGCCGGAGATGAATTCACGGCCAGTCTTGCGGGAATCTCCCTCCATGTGACCGCCGATGAACAGATCGCCTCCCTGCTCGGCGGTGAAGGCTGGACAGCTCTCGACTCCCCGCCGGAAATCGAACCGCTCGCCGCCCTCACTGTCGAGCTGGACGGCCGCACCCTCGCCTTCTCGATGCGGGACGCCGCCGTTCTGGTGACGGAGGAAGAAGGGCAATCCGCCTTCTCCGTTCCGCCCGGGACCGAGGAGGCCCTCCGCGCGGCACTGCTCGAAAATTCCGGCGAATACGCCGCCCTTCCCGCCGGACAGCAGGCGATGCTCGCCAGTTTCTGCGGCGCCGGGCAGCTGTACGGCATTCTGGATTCCGGGGAATATTTCGCGGTCACGCCGGAGTACGCCGCCTCGTTCGCACAGGCACTGCTCATTCCCGGGCAGGAGATTTCCCTGCCGGATTCGGTGCCGGACGGCAGCTTCACCCTCTCCTGTGTCTTTCCGCAGGGAACGGTTCCCCTCTCTGTTTACGACGGCGGGGAAAATGCCCTCCTCGTCAGCGGACAGGAGGCCGTTTCGCTGCCCGTCTCCCAGGAGATGCTGCTCGACGCGGCACGTGCGCAGCCCACGCTCGAAGAAACGCCGTCCTCCGGCATGGCGCAGATTGTCGGAGACAACCTCGTCCGCTGGGACGGATCCGCACTGACCGTCACCAGTCTCGACACAGGAGCGCTGCTCCGCCGCACCGAACGGGTGGGGCTCACCGTCCTCTCCATCCGCCCCAGCTCCCTGCCGGATTACGCCATCGAGGTGGCCGGAACGTCGCCGGACGGGCCTTTCGTCTGGTCCTTAAACCCCGTGGAGGACAGAACCAGCGAGTTTTACACCACCTTCTACAGCGGCAGCTACGACCCCGGGGATCTGTGCAGCCTGACTGCCGCCGGAGACTACGCCGCCCTCTACGCAAACCCCTATGCCGGACTGAACCAGATGTTCAGTTTCACCGTCATTTCGGGCGTCCGCACCGACACGCCCATGCGGGTGGAGCGCACCGGCTACATCGACTCCCGCGAGGTGACAAAGGTTCTCAGCGCGGCGGGCCGCTTTATCGACAGCTTCTCCGGCATTCGTGAGATCTCCCTGCTGAACGGCGGCAACACTGTCGCCGCCAATCTCGCCTCCACCGGCTACCCCGCCCGCAACGGCTTCTTCCTCGCCGCCTGGGACGGGGAGCAGTGGCAGCAGCGCTGGATGGCCGGGTATGCCGATGACGGCACTCTGCTCAACTCCTTCTACCGGGTGCTCGAAGACGGGACTATCGCCTGCTGCACCCTTTGCGTCAACGGCTGGACCGCCGAACTGATCGACCCGGACACCCTCGAAACGATCCGCACCCTCGATTTTGGAGGCTATTCCTCCGATTACCTCACGCTGGAGGGGCAGGCATCCGATGGCAATGCCGTCCGCCTGCCGCGGCTGGACATCCGCTTCTGCGACCGGAATACCATTGCCGTCCTCGACTATGGCTGCCGGCTGGAAAGTCCGCGCCTCTGCCTCTACGATCTCGCGGAGGGACGGCTGAGCGAGTCCGTTCCCTTTGCGGGCGTGCCCGCCGCGGTGAGCGGAAGCTGGCTTGCCGCCGAAACCGCGGACGCTCTTTCCGCCTATCCGCTCTCCGAGCTGCGGGAGACCCTCGCCGTCCGTCCGCTGCCCGCCGTTCCCGAAAAGGAACCGCTGCCGGACGCGCCGGAAACGGACCCCGTCCTGATGGAGATCGCCAACAATTCCATCGGCCTGACCCGGCGCGGCGCCAATCTCTTCCTCTGGAGCCACTGGGCCGAATCCCTCACCGCCTTCTCCGACCCCTCACGCTGGGAGAAAATCGAGCCGCCGGACTTCTCCGGTCTTCTGCCGGACTACACCGCGGAACAGACCTACGACCTCACCGGCATCTCTGCCATGAACCTCTACCGCCTGGACGGCTGGACGGTAATGGAACTGCTGCCCGAGGACCCCGGCGGGCAAATCCTCTTTTACCGCGCCGGCGGCGAGGTGATGGACGAAATTGATGCCGCAGCAGCGGAATACGCGGACCCCCTGTACGACAGCACCAGCTTCCAGGGGATGGGAATGCAGGAGATTCTGAACCGGAACCGGCTGGACATCCTCGACCTCTCCTGCCGGGAGACCGGGCTGCCGCGCTGCTACGAGTATAACTACTACGTTATCGAAGGCCTCGCCCTCTGCGGGGAGACGCTGCTTTTCGAATTCAACCACCGCGGCGAATGGGACTACATCGCAAACGCAAACCTGGCCGGGCTCTCCCAGCCGGACGCGCGCCCGCTCACACTGGAGGGCCGCACCCTCTACGAGGCGGAAAACGCAGACCTCCTCGTCTTCACCGCCGGGGATTCCCCCGCCGTCCTCCCCCTCGAGGAGGCGCACGCGCAGGGGCTGATCGACGGGGAGATGCTCGACGAGGCGTTCAACCTTCTCGCCGACAAATACCCCCGCCTCTACCGCGACGAGACCACCTTCCGAATCGAGCAGATCCTCAACCATGTGAATCTCTCCGACCCGGAGACGGGGAATCCCGTCCCGACCTACAATCTCCGCGCCTACTACCGCTTTCAGGACCTGCTGGCCGAGTTCCGCGCCTCGGACGGATGGGCGGACTGGGAGGAAACTCTCCGCGCCTACCTCGCGCAGCATGAAAACGCCTACCTGTATGAGGATTTTGACCACGCGCTCGAGCTCTTTTACCCCGGCAGCCTCGTCCGCGCCGTCATGCAGGACGCCCGCGGGGACGGGATCGAACCTGCCCAACCGCGCGATATGCTCGACTATGACGAAGAAGCGGATATTTACAAGTTCGGAGAGGGCTTCGGCTTCTCCTTTATCACCCGCCAGTACCCGGTCTCCTTCACCGGAGACGGGGACACCCTGACCGTCACCTATGCGGCCCTCCTCACCGGCGGGGACAGCGGCGGCGAACGGCCCTGCGTGAAAATCGACGACGAGTACGTCTGGCTCGGGGAGAGCTGGCGCGCCGAGCCGACTTTGGACGAGGTGCAGGCGCGGGCAGGCGAGCTTCCGGCCGAGGCGTTTTCCACCGCTGTTTTCGTGCAGGAGAATGGCCGCTGGGTCCTCCCCTGATTCCACAAAACCGAATGATTTTGCAAAAAACAGCCGCAAAACGCGAGAATTTTACAAGAAAATGCCACTGCTTTTCGGTATAATAAAGTCAATCTCCACCTGAACCGGACTTGAAATTTCATTTGATAAAGGAGCGATCTTTATGAACATGAAGCAGTGGCTGGCGGACCTGCTGGCTTCCCCCGTCAAAAAACCGATGCCGATCCTCTCGTTCCCCTCCACCCAGCTGATGGGCATCACTGTCAAAGAGCTGGTCATGGACAGCGCCCTCCAGGCCAGGGGCATGAAGATGGTCGCCGACCGGGTCGATTCCTGCGCCGCTGTGAGCATGATGGACCTGTCGGTCGAGGCGGAAGCCTTTGGCGCCGAAGCGCGCATCTCGGACGGCGAGGTTCCCACCATCATCGGCCACATCTGCCAGAGCCAGGAGGAGGCGGACGCCCTCGCTGTCCCCGCCGTTGGCGCGGGTCGCACCGGGCTGTATGTCGAAGCCATCCGGCAGGCTTGCGGGCTCATCACTGACCGCCCCGTCTTTGCGGGCGTCATCGGGCCCTTCTCGCTGGCAGGCCGCCTCATCGGCGTCTCGGACGCGATGATCTTCTGCTACGACGACCCCGACATGGTCCACACCATTCTCAAAAAATGTACCGCCTTCCTCATCGAGTACATCAAGGCGTATCAGGCGGCCGGCGCTTCCGGCGTTTTGATGGCGGAACCCCTCGCCGGCCTGCTGCCCCCCGCGATGAACGCCGAGTTCTCCCTCCCCTATGTCAAGGAGATCCGCGATGCGGTGGAGGACGATTCCTTCCTCTTCGGCTACCACAACTGCGGCGACGCCGTCCCGCGCCAGCTCGACGACCTGGCGGCGCTTCACCTCTCCATCTACCACATCGGCAACGCCACCCCCATGAAGCTCGCCCTTGAGAAGCTGCCCGCCGGTTCGGCCGTCATGGGCAATGTCGACCCCGCAGCGCAGTTCTGCAACGGCACGCCCGATTCCATCCGGGAGGCCACCCGCGCAGTGCTGGATGACTGCGCCTCCTTCCCGAACTTCATTCCCTCCTCGGGCTGCGATATTCCGCCCGCCTCCAGCTGGGACAACATCGACGCTTTCTTCGATGAAGCGGCAAAATATTACGCAAAGTAGCCGCGCCGAATTTCTTTTTACAAAATCCACAAATCGTCCCGCCCTGCCATCGGCCAAACTGCCGATTTGGCGGGGCGGCTCTTTTTCTTTTCCGGCGGATGTGCTATACTGATAAGGATTCTAATGAAGAAGAAAGGAAAATGAGAAATGTCCCTGCTGCGCCGATTCATCAGTTACTACAAACCACACCGGCGGCTCTTCTGTGCCGACATGATCTGTGCCTTCATCGTGGCGGTCTGCGACCTGTTTTACCCGATGATCGCCAAAAACATGATTAACGACTACGTCCCAAACCGCAGCCTCCGCCTTCTGCTCATCTGGGGCGGTGTGTTGCTCTTCATCTATCTGCTCAAAGCGGCCTTGAACTGGTTTATCCAGTATTACGGCCACATCGTCGGCGTGCGGATGCAGGCCGATATGCGCCGCGACGTCTTCCGGCGGCTGCAAAAACTGCCCTTCTCCTTTTTCGACGAGCACAAGACCGGCAGCCTCATGTCCCGGGTGGTCAACGACCTGATGGATATCTCCGAGCTGGCGCACCACGGGCCGGAGGACCTGTTCCTCTCCCTCATCACCATCATCGGCGCCTTTGCGCTGCTGTGCACCATCAATGTGCCGCTGACCATCATCATCTTTATTTTTGTGCCGCTGATGGTCATTTTTTCGGTGTATATCCGGCGGGAAATGAACGACGCCTTCCTTCGCACCCGCCAGGAGATGGCCGAAATCAACGCAAACCTTGAAAACTCCATCGCCGGCATCCGGGTCTCCCGCTCCTATGTCAGCGGCGCGCATGAGGAGACCAAGTTCCAGCACTACAACGACCGTTTTCAGGAAGCCCGCGGGGAATCCTACCGGGTGATGGCAAAGTTCTTCTCGACAACCGGCTTTTTCACCGATTTCATGTACCTCATCGTCCTGGTCGCGGGCGGACTGTTCTTCTTTTACGGCAAGATCAACGCAGGCGATTTTACCGCCTACCTGCTCTATGTCAACATGTTCTTAAACCCGGTGCGCAAGCTCATCAACTTCTTTGAGCAGCTGCAAAACGGCGCGACCGGCTTCCAGCGGTTTGAGGAGCTGATGGCTCAGCAGGAGGAGACCGAGGACCCCAACGCCAAAGAACTGAAAAACGTCAAAGGCGCCATCGACTTTGACCACGTGAGCTTCCAGTATGAGGGCGGCAAGGAGGAGGAATCCGGCCACATGGTCATCCAGGACCTCTCCCTCCATATTGAACCTGGCCGCACTGTCGCGCTGGTCGGTCCCTCTGGTGGCGGAAAGACCACCCTCTGCCACCTCATCCCCCGGTTTTACGAAGTGACAAGCGGCAAAATCACGATTGACGGGCAGGATATCACCACGCTGACCCGAGACTCCCTCCGCCGGAACATCGGCATGGTCGCCCAGGACGTCTTCCTCTTCACCGGCACCATCAGGGAAAATATCGCCTACGGCAATCTGGATGCCGGCGACGCCGAGATCATGGAAGCGGCCAAAAAGGCCAACATCCACGACTACATCATGACCCTCCCCGACGGCTACGACACCTATATCGGCGAGCGCGGGGTCAAGCTGTCCGGCGGGCAGAAGCAGCGCATTTCCATCGCGCGGGTCTTCCTCAAGAACCCGTCCATCCTCATCCTCGACGAGGCGACCTCGGCGCTGGACAACGCGACCGAGATGCTCATCCAGCAGTCGCTCGAGAAGCTGGCCGAGGGCCGCACCTCCATCATCGTGGCGCACCGCCTCTCGACCATCAAAAATGCCGATGAAATTATTGTCATCAGCGATGAGGGCATTCAGGAGCGTGGCACCCACGAGGAGCTGCTCGCCAGAAACGGCGTCTACGCCGGCCTGTACCAATATCAGTTCCGCACCTGAGCGCAACAACAGGTAAACCAGCCGGTCTTTGACCGGCTGGTTTCTTTTCTCTTTGCCTGTCAGATTCAATCGCGCGAGAGCCATCGCGCCGGCGACACCAACAGTCGAAAACATAGTCGTGCTTGTCGCCGGGATGGAACCCGGCTCCATCCCTCCCTGTTTTCTCCGAGCTCGCCCTCCCTCCCCCCGCCACTGGCGGTCTTCGTCTGGCAAGCCAGCCGGGGGCTCGCTCCAGTTAACAGCCGTACGTCTGCCGAAACATGGTATCGCTAATTGGAGCGTAACCGCAGCAAGCAAAAG
>CALXIG010000005.1 GCA_944388305.1 uncultured Clostridia bacterium | reverse complement strand
AGCAGGTCGAGGTCGATCAGCTCAATCGTCTCCAGGTCCGGCGTGCCATCCTCCAGAAGCGGCGCCGCGCCCCGCTCCTTGAAAAAATCGTCGAGTGAAACCTGAATTGTGCGGATGCCCCGGCGCTGGAGGGCAGCCTGCAAATTCAACGAAGTCGTCGTCTTTCCCGCGCTGCTCGGCCCGGCCAGCAGGATAACCCGGTTTTCCGGAAAGCTCTTGCAGAAAAGATCCGCGACGCAGGAAGCCTGTTCCCGGTAATAGCGTTCAGAGCGGGCGACCAGGGCGGCGGGATCGGCCGCTTCGGTGAGCAGTTCGGACAACTGCACCTGCTTTTTACGATCAGATACCATGCTGCACCTCCTGAAGCAGTCCGCGGAGCGTTTCCTTCCTGGAAAGTATATCGGAAAAGTCCGCGATATATTCATAGGGATACTTGTAATTGAAGACACGCTCGATGCGGCCGGGCATGACCACCTTGCTCACGCCACCTGCCCCTACCGCGAGGATGTGCTGAACCTCCTCCATGATGTAAATATTGTAGAGGCCCAGATGTCCGGGCTTTGCGTAGCCGACATTTTCGAGGTTGCCGATGGTGTTCTTCTGCCTGTAGAGGTAGTACGGCTCATATCCGGAGGCAGGCAGGAGCCGTCCGCTCAGATCGACCATTTCCTGCACTGCCGAGTAATCCTCGCTTCCGTCCATTTCCGAGAAGAGAGCGGAGGCGCGCTTAACCGAAAGTGCGTGGACCGTGATGTTTTCCGGCCCCAGATCAATCGCCTTCCGCAGAGAGCGCGCAAACCCCTCCAGCGTGTCGGTCGGCAGCCCGGCGATGAGATCCATGTTGATAGACGGAAAGTCGAATTCACGCGCCATTTCGTAACATTTTACAACGTCATTTGCAGTGTGGCGCCGCCCTACCGCCGCGAGGACGGAATCCTCGAAAGTCTGCGGGTTGATGCTCACCCGGTTGGCGCCCGCCTCCTTTATGACGGCGAGCTTTTCCCGGGTGATCGTGTCCGCCCGGCCGGCCTCGATGGTGTATTCAAGATCCGGCGGCGGTGTAAAGGCTTTTTGCACACAGTCCGTAATCTGCCGCAGCTGTTCCGCCTCGAGGACGGTGGGCGTTCCGCCGCCGATGTAGACGGAACGCAGGCGGAGGCCAAGATCGCGGGCCATTTTTGATGTAAAGTCAATTTCCTTTACAAGATGTGATACGTAATCCGGAATGAGTTTTCGCGCCTTGGGGTGGTCGATGGAGTGGGAGACAAAGGAGCAGTAGCTGCACCGGGACGGACAGTATGGAATCGAAATATAGAGACTAAAGTCACGCGGGGAAATATCCCGCAGCACCGGCTGCTGCAAAATTGAGATGCGTGCAGCGAGGGCGATCTTTTCCTCGGAAACATAGAAATCCCGGCGAAATTCCTCCTCCGCATCCTGTCTGGATTTGCCGCTGTCAACCGCCCGCTGCATCCTGCGCACAGGGCGGATTCCGGTCAGGATTCCCCACCGCGGATGGACGCCGGTCTTCTTTTCAAGCAGGCGGTACAGCACCCGGGCGAACGCCTCCTCACAGTCATTTTCAAAACGCACGCTCTGGTTTACAAAAGTGCTTGCGTTGTCGCGGTACTCCCCTTCCCGAAAGCTGACTGTAAGCCGCGCACCCTCCCCCTCTGCCGTCTGGATGAAGGCGAGGAAATCCCCCCCGGCGGGCGGTTCACAGTCGTATGCAAACTGAAAACGCCGTAATGGGAAGAAAAGCCGGGCGACATTTTCCATTTCATACTTAAAGCGGTTGCCGCAGAAAATCAATGTCATCATCGCATAGCCCTCAAATAGAGATTTTGCGTCCGCTCGGCGTCGAGGGTGGAAGACGGGCCATGTCCGGGCAGGATTTTGCGGTCTCCCTCCAGCGCGGACAGCCGCAGGAGGGACCGCTGGAGGGCTGCGGCGCTGCCTCCGTAAAGGTCGGTCCGTCCGACGCCCTGGCAGAACAGGGTGTCGCCGGTCAGAAGCAGGCCGCCGCAGTCAAAGCAGACCGAACCACGGGTGTGACCGGGCGTGTGAATGACGCGAAACAGCAGTTCGTCAAGTGCGATCTTCTCCTCATCCTCCAACAGGCGGTCGTAAGCAGACGTGACGGTCCGCCCCATCAGGCCCTGTCCTCCGTTTTTAACCGGGTCGGCGAGAAGCTCCGCGTCGGCGGAATGGAGGAGCAGCGGAATGGAGAGTTCCCGGCGCAGGTCCCCGGCCGCCCCAATGTGGTCAAAATGCCCGTGCGTCAGTAGAATCAGCCGCGGTGTCAGGTTGTGCGCGCGCAAAAGCGCCAGGATCCGCTCCGGCTCCGCACCGGGATCAACTATGGCGGCATTGCCCTGTTTGGAAGCCGCCAGATAGCAGTTTGTACCGATCTCCCCGACCGGCAGAGCGTACAGCTGCACTCAGTTTTCCCCCTTTCGCTTCATCTGATCGGTATCCATCAGGATGGTGACGGGGCCGCTCGCGGTCATGGAGATTTCCATGTGCGCGCCAAACCGCCCACTTTCCACGTGGATGCCGTGTTCCCGCAGTTTTTCCATATAAAGCTCGTAAAGGCCGTCGGCGAGCGGCGGCTTGGCCGAGCGGATGAAAGATGGGCGATGACCCTTGCGGCAGTCGCCGCCCAGCGTAAAGTTTGAGACGACGAGGGCCTCCCCGCCGGTGTCTTTCAGAGAGAGGTTCAGTTTATCCTGTTCGTCGGTAAAGACCCGCAGGTCCGCCGTTTTGGAGGCGAGATATTCACAGAGATCGGGCGTATCCCCCTCCATCACACCGATCAGAATGAGAAAACCCGGGCCGATCCGGCCGAGAACCTCACCCTCCGATGTAACGCAGGCTCCTTTGACCCGTTGAATCACCAGTTTCATACAGCCTCCTCACTTGCCGGAACGCTCGACGCTCATGACGCCGGGCACCTTGCCGAGTTTTTGAATGATATTGCCCAGATGCTCAAGGCCCTGGGTTGAGATGGTCGCAAGAATGTTGCAGTTGCCGTTTTTCAGCTCCCGCGCATTGAATTCATGGACCGGCACCCGCATATTGGCGAGGGCGACGTTGATGTTCGCAAGGATGCCGGTCTCGTTGCGGGCGACAATGTCGAGGGTGGAGCGGAAGCTGCTCACCCGGTCATCCGCCCAGCGCACGCTGATCCAGCGCTCGCGCTGCGCGGGGTCGTTCATGGACGCGGCGACATTGACGCAGTCCCGTTTGTGAACCGAAACGCCGTAACCGCGTGTGACAAAACCGATGATATCATCGCCGGGCAGCGGGTTGCAGCATTGGGCAAATTTGACCAGACAGTTGTCGATGCCTTCGACAATGACGCCGCTGCTGCTCTTGGTGGGTGAAGTTTTGAGCGGCGCAGTTCCCGCCTGCTGAGCTTCCAGGAGCGCCTTCTGCTGGCGGGCATAGTCCTCTTTGATCCGCGGCATGATCTTGGAGAGGAGAATGCCACCGTAGCCGATCGCCGCGAAGAAATCGTCGGCATTTTCCCGGTGATGGCGCTTGATCAGGGAATCGAGGAGCTTCTGGTAGTCCTCCCCCTCCAGATGGATGAGATTGCGGCGGAGCTCGCGGTCGAATTCCGCCTTGCCTTCGGTGATATTTTCCTCCCGGCGTTCCTTTTTGAACCAGGCCCGGATCTTGTTGCGCGCCTCGCTGGTTTTGGCGATGGAGAGCCAGTTGCGGTTTGGGGCGCCTTCTGATTTGGAGGTGAGAATTTCAACGATCTGTCCCGTTTTCACCTGGGTGTCGAGCGGCACCATCCGGCCGTCCACCTTGGCTCCGATCATCCGGTTGCCGACGGCGGTGTGGATGGCGTAGGCAAAGTCAATGATAGTCGAACCGGCAGGCAGGCTCTTGACATCCCCCTTGGGGGTAAAGACGAACACATCATCGACAGCGAGGTCGGTCTTGATATTCTTGACGATGTCCTCCGCGCCCTCGGCCTCCTGCTGGTTTTCGATGATGTGGCGGACCCAGGCCAACCGCTCCTCGAGGCGGTCCTTGCCCTGGATGCCGGCCTTGTACTTCCAGTGGGCGGCAATGCCGTATTCGGCGGTGTAGTGCATGTCCCAGGTGCGGATCTGGATCTCAAAGGGGATGCCTTCCTTGTCGATGACGGTGGTGTGCAGCGACTGGTACATATTGGGCTTGGGCGTGGAGATATAATCCTTGAACCGGTTTGGAATCGGCCGGAAGAGGTCATGGATGATGCCGAGGATGTTGTAACACTCGATGACGGTGTTGACAATGATGCGGACGGCATAGATATCGTAAAGCTCCTCCATGCTCTTCCCCATCATGTACACCTTGCGGTAGATGCCGTAGATGCTTTTGACTCTGCCTTCGATATGGGTTTCCATTCCGAAATCCTTGAGGCGGCGGGAAATCCGCTCCTTGATTTCCTCGATGAACTTCTCCCGGTCGGCCTTTTTGAGAGCCAGTGCGTCTTCAATCTCATGGTATCCTACCGGATCGAGATAGCGCAGCGAAAGGTCTTCCAGTTCCTCTTTCACGCCCCGAATTCCGAGCCGGTGGGCAATCGGCGCGTAAATTTCCATCGTCTCCAGCGAAATCTCCCGCTGGCGGCGCTCATTTTTGGAATTCAACGTCCGCATATTGTGCAGGCGGTCAGCGAGTTTGATGATAATGACCCGGATATCCTCGCTCATGGCGAGGAGCATCTTGCGGATGTTTTCGGACTGCTTTTCCTCTTTGGTGGAGAACTGAATTTTGCGGATCTTGGTGACGCCGTCCACCATCAGCGCGACATCGTAGCCAAACTTTTTGCGGATCATCTCCAGCGTGACGTCGGTATCCTCCACCACATCGTGCAGCAGGGCAGCGCAGAGGCAGTCGGTGTCCATTCCAAGCTCCACCAGAATTGCGGCGACCGAAAGGGGGTGGACGATATACGGGTCCCCGGAGAGACGGAACTGTCCGGCGTGCGCCTGTTCCGCGAGGCGGTAGGCTTTTTCGATCTTGTCAGTTTCATAGAGTTTGTCGCTCTGCTGCATGATTTGCAGTAGGTCTTCGTATGTTTTGACCATCTGAGTTCCCCTTTCTTTTATGATTTCAGCCGGTTCCGGAGTCCGGTGAGGATCCGGGAGCTGTCCAGATCGACCTTGCCGGTCTCGAGCATCTGCACCGCGGAAAAATCGGCCGGGAGGCCGATCAGCTTCAGCTCGCGGAAAATGTCCAGAATGAGGCGGTACTTGCAGTAATTCATCCTGCCGGCCACAGCCGAGAGATAAAACAGGTCGATGTGGACGCCGGAGCCGCCTTTCGCGCGAAGCAGCCTGTAGACAAACCGCAGCTCCTCGACGGTGGGAACCGCGATTCGCAGCACCCGGTCCTCAACCGGCTCGCCGCGGCGGATTTTTTCGTAAAAGTGGTGCGCGTTGCCGAACTTGGCTTCCGGAAATCCCGCCGGGCGGATATCGCGCAGCCGGATAGCAACCGAAACGGAATCCCGGAATGCGTTGACCTCCAGATTGGCAAGGATGTCGACCTGCGCCCCCACCGGGTAGATGAACTGGCCGGTGCTCATTTTAAAGTAAAGAACGTGGATACTTTTTCCGTCAAAACTCAGCTTGAGCTTTAAGTGCCGGTTTTCGCTCATGGGATAAATCCCCTCGATCCGGCAGTTGCGCAACAGAAAAAGAGGCTGTGGGCAGCGCTCGCCGAACGGCTCGAGCTGCGCGAGCGAGGAGACACAGTTTAAGGTGATCTCCCCTGCTGAAAGCTCATGATCGATCTGCTGGCGGACAAGCGGCATCTGGTCGTAATACCGGGCGGCATATTCGTTGATGCGCCGGGTAAAGGCGGGAATGTCCGCTGTCCGCAAGGTCATGCCGGCCGCCATCGCATGGCCGCCGTATTTGACCATCAGGTCGGAACAGGCGGAAAGCGCCTTGAACATCGAAAAGCCCTCTACGCTCCGGGCCGAGCCGGAGGCGGTATCCCCGTCGACCGACAGGATGATATTGGGCTTGCCGTAAAGGGAAATGAGCTTGGCGGAGACAATGCCCACCACCCCGTGGTTCAATCCCTCCGCCGCCACAACCAGCACCCGCTCGAGCAGCATGGCGGGATTTTGCGCGATAACTTCCTGCACCCGCGCGAGAATAGCCTCTTCCTCCTGTTGGCGGCTGACATTCGCCTCGTTTAATTCCCCGGCGAGAAGGGCCGCCTGCTCCGGATCCTCAGCGAGCAGCAGCCGAACGGCGAGTTTTGCGCTTCCCATCCGCCCTGCGGCGTTGATGCGCGGCGCGAGACCGAAAGCGACCTTCTGGGAAGTGACCGGCTTTCCGGACAGCCCCGCCACCTCGAGCAGCGCCTGCAATCCCGGCGAGTCGGCGTATTCGAGCAGCGCCAGTCCCTTGCGGACCAGCCAGCGGTTTTCTCCGGTCAGCGGGACGACGTCGCCCACCGTTGCAATCGCGGCGAGGGGGCCGAAGCCGTCCAGCGCGATCTCATAATCGTGCTCCATCGCCGCGACCAGCTTGAAGGCGAC
>CALXIG010000004.1 GCA_944388305.1 uncultured Clostridia bacterium | reverse complement strand
GTGGTCATACAACAAACATTCGCAGGGCCGGCGGGCGGCATGATCTTCGAAAAAAATGTGAAAGGCGTAGCAGTCGCGGTACTCCGGATAAATCCCGTAACCGGCGAAACCGCCGCCCAGTCCGTTGGAGCGGTCATGCATGGGGATCATTCCCGCCATCACCGTCTCGCCGGTCATCTTTCTCCCTTCCTTTGAGATGACGGCCGCAATCGCGCAGCCGGAAGGAATTCGCACCTGTCCTTCGACCTTCATACCAGTCCGTCCTTTCCGCGTCAAAAAGAAAAAACGCCCATCCCACAGGAAAAATCTCTCCTTCGGGATGAACGCCTTTGCTCATCGGTTTTCATTGTAGCACAACGGTTCTGCAATGTCAAGAAAAAATCGAATAAAAAACGGTTTTACCATAAATTTAGATATAAAAGCCTGATTTTATATGAAAAACAGAATTTTTGTGCACATCCCCTTGACAAATAAATTTTGAAGGCGTATAATGCAGGCAAACAGGCAAAGGCGTCTGGGAGTCGAAACTCTCAGGCGTTTTTTGCTGTATCGAAACCGGACAGGGCAACGACGTCCTGAGAATGCAGTTCTCAAGGCGCCGCTGCCCTGTTTTTTAAAAGGAGTGTCAAACGTATGAAAACCGTATCCGACTATTTTGGCAGCCTGGTCTTTGACGACAGAGTCATGAAGGCCAATCTCTCTGCGGAAGTTTACGCCTCCCTCAAAAAGACGATCGACGAGGGCGCGCGGCTGGACACCGGCGTCGCCAACGCGGTCGCCGCCGCCATGAAGGATTGGGCCATCAGCAGGGGCGCCACCCATTTCACCCACTGGTTCCAGCCCCTGACCGGCATCACCGCGGAAAAGCACGACAGCTTTATCACCCCCGCGCCGGACGGACGGGTCATCATGGAATTCTCCGGCAAGGAGCTCATCAAGGGCGAGCCGGACGCCTCCTCCTTCCCCTCCGGCGGGCTGCGCGCCACCTTTGAGGCGCGGGGCTATACCGCCTGGGACCCCACTTCCTACGCCTTCATCAAGGATAAGACGCTCTGCATCCCGACCGCTTTCTGTTCCTACGGCGGCGAGGCACTGGACAAAAAGACCCCCCTCCTGCGTTCCATGCAGGCTCTGAACCGCCAGGCGCTGCGCATTCTGCGTCTCTTCGGCAATGAATCCGTCAAATGCGTGCGCACTTCGGTCGGCCCGGAACAGGAATATTTCCTGATCGACAAGGAGATGTTCCAGAAGCGCAGAGATCTCGTGTTTACCGGCCGCACACTCTTCGGCGCAAAGCCGCCCAAAGGCCAGGAGATGGACGACCACTACTTCGGCGTCATCAAACCCCGCGTCGCCGCCTACATGGCCGACCTAAACGAGGAGCTCTGGAAGCTCGGCGTCTTTGCAAAGACCGAGCACAATGAAGTCGCGCCCGCCCAGCACGAGCTGGCTCCCATCTATACCACCACCAACATCGCCACCGACCACAACCAGCTCACAATGGAGATCATGCAGAAGGTCGCGGCAAGGCATGGCCTCGTCTGCCTGCTGCATGAAAAGCCGTTCGCCGGAGTCAACGGCAGCGGCAAGCACAACAACTGGTCCATCTCCACCGACACCGGCATAAACCTCCTCTCGCCCGGTGAAACACCGCATGAAAACGCGCAGTTTCTCCTCTTTCTCTGCGCCGTCATTCAGGCGGTCGACGACTATCAGGACCTTCTTCGCCTCTCGGTCGCCACAGCCGGCAACGACCACCGCCTCGGCGCAAATGAAGCGCCGCCTGCTGTCGTTTCCATCTTCCTTGGGGATGAACTGACCGCTGTCCTCGACGCCATTGAACAGGACCGCCCCTACAACGGCGTTGAAAAAACGCAGATGAAACTCGGCGTTCACGTGCTGCCGCGGTTCCAGCGGGATACGACCGACCGCAACCGCACCTCTCCCTTCGCTTTCACCGGCAACAAGTTCGAGTTCCGGATGCTCGGCTCCTCCAACAGCATCGCCTGCGCAAACATCATGCTCAACAGCGCGGTGGCCGAGTCCCTCCGCCAGTATGCCGATAAGCTCGAAGGCGCCGGGGACTTCAACAGCGCCCTGCACGCCCTCATCCGGCAGGTCCTCCGCGACCACAAGCGGATCATCTTCAACGGCAACGGCTACGACGAGGCCTGGATCAAAGAAGCGACCGAAAAGCGCGGCCTTTCCAACCTGCGCACGACCCCCGACTGTATGCCCCGCCTGCTGGACGAGAAAAACGCCTCCATGCTCATCTCCCACAAGGTCTTCTCGATGTCCGAGCTGGAATCGCGCTGCGAAATCATGCTCGACAACTACTGCAAGTCGGTCACAATCGAGGCGCTCACCATGGCGGATATGGCCAAAAAGGAGGTTCTACCATCCATTGAGGCCTATACCGCCGACCTCTCCGCCGCAGCTGCCGCAAAAAAATCCGCTCTGCCCGAACTCTCCTGCCGCTATGAGGTCAAGCTCATCCAGCGGCTCTCCGCCCTGACGGACCAGATCGACGAGGCGGCTGAAGCGCTCAGCCGGAAACTCGTCCAGCTCAAAATGATTGCCGGCACCGCTGAAGCGGCCAACTTCATCCGGGATGAGGTCCTGCCTGCGATGGCGGCCCTCCGCGCCCCCGCCGACGAGGCTGAGACGCTGACCGCCGCAAAATACTGGCCCTTCCCGACCTACGGCGACCTCCTCTTCGGCGTCAACTGAGCAGCCCTTTCCGCCCCAGGGCAAGATATACGCCTCTGGGGCCTCCCCGGGGGCAGGATATCCGCCTCCGGGGCATTTTTCCATTATCATCGGAATTGGAGGTCATCATCATGTGTTCCATTATGGGCTATTGCGGGGCCGCCGCCGACCTGGAAGCGTTCCGGGAAGGTTTTGCCCGCACCCTTTCGCGCGGCCCGGACGACACCCGCATCGCACAGGCAGGCGAGGGACTTTTTGCCTTTCACCGCCTCGCGATCATGGGGCTGACCCCGGCGGGGATGCAGCCCTTTTCCCTGGGGGACAGCCTGCTTGTCTGCAACGGCGAAATCTACGGCTACGAGAAATTCAAGGCTGCCCTTTCTTCCAAATACACCTTCACAAGCGGTTCCGACTGCGAGGTCCTGCTGCCGATGTACCGGGAATATGGGGTCGGGATGTTCCCCATGCTCGACGCGGAATTCGCCCTCATCCTCTATGACGGTGACACCGGGGAATACATCGCCGCCCGCGACCCGATCGGCATCCGCCCGCTCTACTACGGCTATGACAGGAAGGGGACCATCGTCTTCGCGAGCGAACCCCAGAACCTCACCGGCCTCTGCGCCGGGGTGAAGCCCTTTCCGCCCGGACATTACTACAAAAACGGGCAGTTTGTCTGCTACCGCGACATCGCCAGGGTGGACACGGTCTGCCATGACAGCCTCAACGCCGCCTGCTGCAATATCCGGGAAAAACTCATCCGCGGCGTTGAAAAACGGCTGGTCGCCGACGCGAAGGTCGGATTTCTGCTGAGCGGAGGGCTCGATTCCTCCCTTGTCTGTGCAATTGCGGCGAGAAAAAGCGCCGCGCCCATCCGCACCTTCGCCATCGGAATGCGCGAGGACGCCATCGACCTCAAATACGCCCGGCAGGCCGCCGCCTACATCGGCAGCGACCACACCGAGGTGTACATGACCAAAGAGGAGGTCCTCTCCTCGCTGCGGGAGGTCGTCCGGCTGCTCGGGACCTTCGACATCACCACCATCCGGGCGAGCATGGGGATGTACCTGCTCTGCAAGTGGATTCATGAGCATACCGACATCCGCGTCCTGCTGACCGGCGAGATTTCCGACGAGCTGTTCGGCTACAAGTACACCGACTTCGCCCCCTCGGCGGAGGCATTCCAGAAGGAATCCGAAAAGCGGGTGCGGGAACTGCACATGTACGACGTCCTCCGCGCCGACCGCTGCATCTCGGTCAATTCGCTGGAAGCGCGGGTGCCCTTCGGCGACCTCGATTTCGTCCATTATGTGATGTGCCTCGACCCGGAGCTGAAGGTGAATCGCTACGGCAAGGGCAAATACCTGCTGCGGCGCGCCTTTGAGGGGGACTATCTCCCGGAATCCATCCTCTGGCGGGAAAAGGCGGCCTTCTCCGACGCGGTCGGCCACTCGATGGTCGACTACCTCAAGGAGTACGCGGACAGTCTCTACACCGATGCGGAATTCGAGGAAAAGCGCAAAAAGTACACCCACGCCCAGCCTTTTACAAAGGAGTCGCTCCTCTACCGGGAGATTTTCGAGGAATTCTACCCCGGGCAGGGCGGGATGATCGCCGGCTTCTGGATGCCCAACCCGGAATGGGAGGGCTGCAAGGTCGATGACCCCTCCGCGCGGGTCCTCGCAAACTACGGCGACAGCGGAAAATGACAGACAAAAAACGACGGGGCTTTCACGCCTCGTCGTTTTGTT
Organism: uncultured Clostridia bacterium; assembly: GCA_944388305.1. Classification (GTDB taxonomy): domain Bacteria; phylum Bacillota; class Clostridia; order Oscillospirales; family Ruminococcaceae; genus Merdivicinus. The sequence continues at coordinate 45,506 of CALXIG010000004.1, read as the reverse complement.
TCTGCATGTATTCGATAAGCTCCATCAAAATCCGCTGCTGTTCCGGCGTCAGCGCCGCCCATTTGTCCACCATCCGGCGCTGGCTCTCGGTCAGCGGGTAGCGCGTCTCGGTCTCCGGGTCGAAGAAGAACTGGGAGAGGGTGAGGTGAAAAAAACGGCAGATTTCCTTCAGGGTGAACATGGTGGGAGCGGTATCCCGGTGCAGGATGTTTGCCAAGGTGGAAGCCGGGATCTGCGAGTCCTTCGCCAGGCGATATTCCGTAATATTCCCGTTTTCCTGCATCAATTCGCGGATTTTCTGCGCAAAGTCCATGTTCTCACCTCTTTATTATGTATTGTAATATAGAAGCGAGAAGAAAAATAGAACTTTATACAGTTGTAAATATCGTTTTATTATGTTATAATTCTCCATATAGACAGTATTATGCAGTCAAAGGGAGAGATTGTCATGTTGGAGCGATACAAGGACGCCTATGTCATCCTGATGAAGGGGATTGCGGAAGCCTGCGACGCGGCACACGATGTGCGGCTGGAGGACATGGCTTTGGCGGGGCCGCTCAAGAACATCCGTATTTACGAGGAGCTGGACGAGACGATCAACTATATGATCCGGCGGCTCCGCCGCGCGCAGATGGAGGCGGAAGACAGTCTGGCGGGGCCGCCGCCCCTGGATTTCGAGATATAGCAAAACCGGACCGGCATTGCTGCCGGCCCGGTTTTTTCGGAGGGGCGAATTATTTGCTGTTGTAGGTGTTGGAGGTATCGGCGTAGACCGACGCGACGTTCTCCTTGCGGCGGGAGGTCTTGACCCGCTTCATCAGCTCGTCATAGAAGAGGTCCTCGTCGAAGGGGATGTCGACTGTCTTATCCAGCCAGGCGGAAAGGTGCATGGCGTTGGAAAGGGTCAGGCCGTTGATGCCCTCATAGCCCTCGGCGATGAGGGGGGTGCCGTGGAGAATGCGGCCGGCAAAGGCGTTCAGGACGCCGATGTGCTGCTCGTTCTTGCCATCCGTTTCCACTTCAACCATTTCGGACTTGGGATGACCGAAGGGGACAGTGTTGGTGGCGGAGAATTCGCGCTCGAAAACTTCGTTTTTCCACATATAGAGCTTGTCGTTCTCGGAAACCAGCTTGCCGCCGTCGAGGTCGATCTCGAAACGGTTGGTTCCGGGGGCGTCGCCGGTGGTGGTGACAAACACGCCGGTCGCGCCGTTGGCGTACTCGACATAGGTGGTGACGTCGTCCTCTACCTCAATGTCATGCCACTTTCCAAACTGCATGTGGGAGTTGACCTTGACGGGCATGCCGCAGATCCACTGCCACAGGTCGAGGTTGTGCGGGCACTGGTTGAGCAGAACGCCGCCGCCCTCGCCGGACCAGGTGGCGCGCCAGGCGCCGGAATCGTAATAAGCCTGGGGACGGTACCAGTTGGTGATGATCCAGTTGGTGCGCTTGATCTCGCCCATCTCGCCGCTCGAGACGATTTCCTTCATCTTGCGGTAGATGTGGTTGGTGCGCTGGTTGAACATCATGCCAAAGACGACGCCGGCCTTCTTGGCGGCTTCGTTCATCTCGCGGACCTGCTTGGTGTAAACGCCGGCGGGCTTTTCGCACATGACGTGGAGGCCGCGTTCAAACGCCTTGACGGCGTAGACGGGATGGCCGTAGTGGGGGATGGCGATGAGGACCGCGTCGACCAGACCGGAATCCATCATCTTTTCCGCGTCGTCAAAGAGGGCGACATGATCGCCGATGTTTTCCTTGACCCAGGTGAGGCGGTCGGGGTTGATGTCCGCGACGGCAGTGACAGTGATCTCCGGGCAGCGCTTATGCAGCTCGATGTTGCTGATATGACCGGTTCCCATGTTGCCGACGCCAATAATGCCGAGTCTTACTTTTTCCATAGTCATTCTCCGTTCTTTCTAATATGAATTTCGCCCGCGCGGTTCCGCGGCGAAGGGGATACGGGAAAAAAGCGCTTATTTGAGTCCGAGCGAAGTGAGATACTCGTAGCTCTTTTTCAGGCAGAAGAAGGGGTCGCGGCCCTGGCAGTCGTCCTGCTCGACCAGCGCGTATTTGGTGCCGGATTTCTCGCAGGCAGCGAGGTAGCGGTCGAAGTTGATGTTGCCTTCGCCGATGTAGGCCATCTGCTGCTTGTCATTGACAAATTTCATGTCCTTGAGATGGATGCACTCGACCCGGCCGTTCAGTTTTTCAATCCAGGCTGCGGGGTCGCCGCCGCCGTACTGAACCCAGTAGCTGTCGAGCGTGAAGCCCAGCTGGTCCACCGGGAAAGCGTTGGCGATCCGCTCGAGAAGGGTGACGCCGTTTGCCTTTTCAAACTCAAAGCCGTGGTTGTGGTACATGAACTTCAGGCCGGCTTCGCTGATTTTTTTCGCGGCGGGCGCGAACATCTCGACGAACGCCTCCAGCCCGGCGGGGTTGTGCCGCAGCTCACCGGGAATCGCACCCAGGCCAATGTAGTTACAGCCGAAAATCCGATGTTCTTCGATGACCTTTTCGGTCTCGTTGCGGATGCGGTCGGGCGGCGTGTGGGTAATGGCACAGACCAGGCCGTTCTTATCGAGCTGTTCCTTCAGCCACTCCGCCTCAAAGGCACAGGTGCCGGAGACCTGGACGGTATCATAACCGATATCGGCAACTTTTTTGAGCGTTTCCGCAAAGTCATCCAGCGTCCGGGTATACTCCCGAACGGTAAAAAGCTGTGCACCGAGTTTCATAATAATCTCCCCCTGACATGAGAATACAGTGAATTTTACCAATTCTTATCTTTATGATACCGCATTTTAAAGGAATGTGCAATAGTGTTTCCTTGCAGAAAAGATTGTAAATATTGCAGCTGAAGTCCGCGGACTGCGCCGCGGCACCAAACCACCTGCCGCTTCATAAGATAGGGTATCCGATGCTATGAAAACGGAGGGTTTGCCATGTATCCTAACAAACTGTATCTGGTCGCGGGCGGCGATTCCCGTTACATCCACCTCGCCAACCTGCTGGCCGAGCGGGGGACGGTCTGCGCCATCGGGTTCGACAGCGGCGCGGAGTTTTCGGAGCACGTCACCCGCCTTCTCTCCTTAAGCGAGCTCAAGGACGCGCCTGACGTGCTGGTGCTCCCCATGCCGGTCACCCAAAACGGCCTGACGCTGAACGCACCGCTCACCCGCGAAAAGCTGCTGCTTTCCCACCTCCTCGACCTCTGCCGCAAAGGAGCACTTGTTCTGGGCGGCAAGGCGGATGAGGCGCTCCTGCTCGCCTGCGAGGAGCGGGGGCTGGACTTTGCCGACTATCTCAGGCGGGAAGAATTCGCCGTCTTAAACGCCGTACCCACCGCCGAAGGCGCCTTGCAGATCGTTCTCGAGGAGCTGCCTGCCGCGCTGAACGGCCAGCGGGTGCTTATCACCGGCTACGGCAAGGTCGCCCGGCTCTGCCACCGCGTATTCGCCGGGGCCGGGGCGCAGGTGACGGTCGCTGCCCGCAGCTGCCGCGACCTGGCCTGGGCCGAGGCATACGGCGCGCACTGCCTGCCGCTCAACTGTATGGAGCGGATGCTCCCCCGGTACCGGGTGATCCTCAATACCATCCCAGCCCGGATTTTCGGAGAAAGAGAGCTCTCTCTGCTCGACTGCGACACCCTGCTGCTCGACCTCGCCTCCGCCCCGGGCGGAATCGACTACGCGGTCGCCGGGGAGCTGGGGCTGCGGGCCATTCACGCGCTTTCGCTTCCCGGCAAAACCGCACCGGTCACGGCCGCCGCCATCATCGACAAAACCATCGGCAACATCCTGGCCGAAAGGGGGTGCGTGTATGCGTGACCCGATCCGCCTGGGCTTCGCTGTCACCGGTTCCTTCTGTACCTTTTCCAAAATGCTCGAAAGCATGGCCGCCTGCCGGGAGGCCGGCTACGAGATTCTCCCCATCCTCTCCCCCGCTGCGGCCTCGACCGACACCCGCTTCGGACGGGCGGCCGATTTTCTCCGCAAAATTGAGGAGCTGAGCGGCCGGCCGGCCATTCTTGACATTCCCGGCGCCGAGCCGGTCGGCCCCAAAAATCTGACCGACATCATGCTGGTCGCGCCCTGTACCGGCAACACCGCCGCCAAGCTCGCAAACGGCATCACCGACAACTGCGTCACCATGGCGGTGAAAAGCCATTTGCGCGGCGGCAAGCCGGTCGTCCTCGCCATCTCGACAAACGACGCCCTCTCGGGAAGCGCCGCCAACCTGGGCGCGCTGCTCAACCGGCGGCACTACTACTTTGTCCCCTTCCGGCAGGACGATCCCTTCCGCAAGCCCACCTCGCTGGTGGCGGATTTCACCCGCATCCCGGCGGCGCTCGAAGCCGCTCTCCGCGGGGAGCAGCTCCAGCCGCTGCTCTGCGTGTAAAAAGAAAAGGCGGGCGGAAGTCTCCGCCCACCGGTGCCGGCATGTTATATTTTTAAAGATTGCGATTGCAGGCGCGGGAGGTCTTCCCCGGGGACTTCCCGCCTGTCAGGCCGTTCCGGCAGCCGGACCAGCGCACTGCGGCCGCGGCGTCATTGTCCGGCCTGGGCACAGGTCATGCGTCGTAGCCGTGCAGCATCTCGTGGAATTTAGCCGCATGGACCCCCTCCTCCTCGGCAAAGCGCGCAAAGAGCTCGGAAACCTGCCGGTCATCCCGGATCTCGTGGGCATAACTCTCGAAATCCCGGACGAGCTCCATCGAATTTTCCCACCCGCGCAGCAGCCGGTCCCGGGTCGTAATGGTGATCTGGTGCTTCTGATTCATGGCAAATCCTCCTCAGCGGTTTTGCCCTTAGTATCGCCGGTTTTTCGCCGGTTATGCGCAAAAGCCGCAGGGTTGAAATGAACTGCCCCGATTCCGGCTCTTTACGCGTCCCGTCCTGCGTCCAGCGCCCTCCGCGCCGCACGGACGGCGGCGGGACTGGTCCGCCAGAGGCTGTACTCGCTCATTCCGGGCAGGCCCATCGGCACGCCCTCCCGCCGGAACCGCATCCCGCTTTTCAGCACCTCCTTGCCGGACATGTGGAAAGCCCGCACCGGCGTCCCGCCCAGCAACGCGGCAATCGCCGCGGCGTCCACCCCGGCTCCCGCGAGGATGGTGATCTCCTCCGCCTTCCGGCAAAGCGCGGCGAGCAGCTCCCTGCCGGCCAGACAGGAAGCCGCCTGCCCCGAGGTGAGAATGGTGCCGATTCCCAGCTCCCGCGCCGTTTCCAGGGCCGCGAAGGGGTCGGCGCAGAGATCAAACGCCCGGTGCAGGGTGACAGGCAGGGGGCCCGCCTCCTCCATGAGGACGGCCAGCCGCTCCCGATCGAGCGCCCCCTCCGCCGTCAGGCAGCCGAAAACCAGCCCATCCGCGCCCAGCTCCCGAAAGAGCCGAACCTCCTGCCGGAGGACGGCAAACTCCGCCCCGGTGTAGAGGAAATCGCCGAACCGGGGCCGCAGCAGCACCCGAACGGGGACTTTCACCCGCTTTTGCACCTCCTGAAAGAGAGCCGGGCTGGGGGAAGTTCCGCCGATGACGAGATTGGCACAGAGTTCCAGACGGTCTGCGCCGTTTTCCGCCGCGATCACGGCCGACTCGACCGAATCCACGCAGCACTCCAGAAGTTTTGGCTGCATCATCATGCCCCTTTCCAGAAAACAGAGAAATAACGCAAAACAGGAGACCGCGGCGGCCTCCTGTTTGATTTGCTGTGGAAATTTACGCGAGAATGAGCTTGGTCAGCTCGACAGGCTCGACAATCTCGCCGTCCTTGTAGACGCGCATATTGCCGGAAGCGATCTCGTCGATGAGGATGACCTGGCCGTCATGGTAGCCGAACTCGAACTTGATATCGTAGAGATCGAGGCCTTTTTCCTTAAGGGTGTCGCGGACAATGCCGGAGATCTTCTGGGTCATTTCCTTCATTTCGGCGTACTGCGCGAGGGTCATGACGCCGAGGTAAGCGAGGCCGTCGGGAGTGACGAGCGGGTCGCCCAGGTCGTCGTTCTTAAAGGTGGTCTCCACATAGGCGTCGAGCGGCGCGCCCTCCTCAATGTAGTCGCCGTAGCGGCGGAAGAAGCTGCCGACCGCGCGGTAACGGCAGATCACCTCGAGGCCGTGGCCGAAGACCTTGGCGGGGAGAACTTCCATCGTCGCTTTGTCGATGTCGGCGCCGACATAGTGGGTTTTGATGCCGGCCTTTTTGAGGATTTCAAAGAAGTAGACGGAAACCTTCAGGTTCTCGCGGCCGATGCCCTCGATCTGCAGGCCGACCGTGTTCGCGCCGGGATCGAAAACGCCGTCGGTGCCGGTGCAGTCATCCTTAAAGAGGAGCTGGTAGTTGCCGTTGTCGAGCTCAAAAACGTCTTTGGTTTTGCCGGTGTACACTTTTTTCATAAACATCCTCCAAAATACAACATCCCCGGCCGGTCGGCGGGGGGCCAGTGGAAAACCGATTACCCAATTATTATAGCACAATTCCATCCGGTTGTATAGTTTTCCATCGGAAAAATTTCGGCCCTTTCCGCGCAGTTTTTTGTGATGTTTCGGGGAAAAATCCGTTTTCCAGTTCAAAACCCCGCCGGTTGGAGGTCGGCAGGGTTTTGAAGGTCGGAGGTATATGAAATTGGATTGAGTTGGCAAAAAAAGCGCGGACCGGTCAAAAGGTCCGCGCGGAAAAAACTGCCGCAAAAGCACCCGCCGGACAAAAAATCCGTACAGGTACCAGTCCGTTCCCCTTGAGTCCGAAGTGAACAGGTCTTCTTCATGCAGATGTATTCTGACTCGGCTCTCATCGCCAGTTTTTCGCCTTCCCGGAAAAGCTTCCAGTGACTGGACAGGAAATCCTGTCCGTGAAAAACCGCTCCATCCTTACAGCAGCGTTCCTGTGCGGGATTTGCACCCGGCTTCCTGTGCGCCGGCAGATGCACGGCGGCACAAAATCTGCAATCTGTCATTCAATTTGATTTTATTATAGCGGATGCGGCCCCGTTTGTCAAGGGGCAGCGCGGAAAAAGCCGGAATTTTCCGCAAAAATCAGCAAAGCTCCCGCAGAATGCGCTCCCCCATCTCCGAGCAGGTGAGCCGGGTGCAGCCCACGCTCATGCAGTCAGCGGTGCGGTATCCGGCGTCGAGGACGGCACTGACCGCCCGTTCGATGCGGTCCGCCTCCCCGGCCATGCCGAAGGAGTACCGGAGCATCATTGCGGCGGAGAGAATGGTTCCGACGGGGTTTGCCAGGTCCTTTCCGGCGATGTCCGGCGCGGAGCCGTGGATGGGCTCGTACATCCCGCGCGGCCCGTCCCCCAGCGAGGCGGAAGCCATCATTCCAATCGAGCCGGTAATCATGCTCGCCTCGTCGGACAAAATGTCCCCGAAGAGGTTTTCGGTGACGATGACGTCGAACTGGGCGGGGTCTTTGACCAGCTGCATGGCGGCGTTGTCCACCAGAAGGTCGGAAAACGCCACATCGGGGTACGCCTCCGCCACCCGGTGAGCGACCTTCCGCCAGAGGCGGGAAGTGTCGAGGACGTTTGCCTTATCCACCGAGGTGAGGCGGCGGGAGCGTTTCCGGGCGGTCTCGAACCCCCGGCGAACGATGCGCTCAATTTCACGCTCCGTATAAACCATGTCGTCATGGGCGGTCAGCCCGCCGTTTTCGATGCCGGTGCGGTGCTCGCCGAAATAGACCCCGCCGGTCAGCTCCCGGACCATCATGAGGTCCACGCCCCGCTCTGCAATCTCCGCTCTCAGGGGGGACGCCGCCGCAAGCTGGGGAAAGAGCCGGGCCGGGCGGAGATTCGCATAAAGCCCCATGGCCGCGCGCAGTCCCAGCAGCGCCGCTTCCGGGCGGATCTCCTTTGGGACGCCGTCCCATTTGGGGCCGCCCACCGCCCCCAGCAGCACACTATCGCAGTTTAAGCACTTTTGCAGCGTCTCCTCCGGCAGGGAGGTCCCGCAGGCGTCGATGGCGCAGCCGCCCGCCAGGGCTTCCTGGAAGTGGAACGTGCAGCCGGAGGTCTCCTCAATTTTCCGCAGGACCCGAAGCGCCTGCCCGATGATTTCCGGGCCGATGCCGTCGCCGCGGATGACGGTGATGGTCTTTTCCATAAACGCCCCCTATCTGCCGATAGCCTTCAGGAGCCCGCCTTTTTGGATGATCTCCCTGATGAAGTGCGGAAAAGGTTCAGCCTGATACTGCTCGTTCTTGGTGAGATTTTGGATGACGCCGGTGTTGAAATCGACCGCCACCTCGTCGCCGTCCTCGATTTTCGCGCTCGCTTCGGGGCATTCCAGAATGGGCAGTCCGATGTTGATGGAATTGCGGTAAAAGATGCGGGCGAAGCTCCCTGCGATCACGCAGGAGACGCCGGACGCCCGGATAGCCATGGGAGCGTGTTCCCGGGAAGAGCCGCAACCGAAATTCATCCCCCCCACGATGAGGTCGCCGGGGGCGAGTTTTTTGCGGAAATCCGGGTCGATGTCCTCCATGCAGTGAACCGCCAGCTCCTTCGGGTCAGCGGTGTTTAAGTACCGGGCGGGGATGATGACGTCGGTGTCCACATTGTCCCCGTATTTGTGCGCAAAACCTTTTACGTTCATTTTGATTCCTCCTTTTCCCCCATCAGAACCCGCGGATCGGCGATTTTCCCCATGACGGCGGAGGCGGCGGCCACGGCGGGGCTCGCCAGGTACACCTCCGAATCCACATGGCCCATCCGGCCGACAAAATTGCGGTTGGTGGTGGCGACGCAGCGTTCCCCGGCGGCCAGGATGCCCATATACCCGCCCAGGCAGGGCCCGCAGGTGGGGGTGGACACGACGCATCCGGCGTCGATAAAGGTCTCGAGGTACCCGCGCTTCATCGCTTCCTTATAGACCGCCATGGTAGCCGGGATGACGATGACCCGCACCCCTTTGGCAATATGGCGGCCTTCCAGAATTTCCGCGGCGGCGGCCAGGTCGGAGAGACGGCCGTTGGTGCACGAACCGATCACCACCTGGTCGATGGGCACTTCCCCGATCTCAGAGAAGGTCTTCGCGTTTTCCGGCAGATGCGGGAAGGCGACGGTGGGCTCAATGGCCGAAAGGTCAATCTCAAAAGTCTGCTCGTAAACAGCGTCTGCGTCCGCCTTATAAACGGCAAATTTCCGGTCCGCGCGGCCTTTCATGTAGGACATCGTCACCTCGTCCACCTCAAAGATGCCGTTTTTCGCCCCGGCCTCCACCGCCATGTTGGCGATGGTGAGGCGGTCGTCCATCGAAAGGGAGGCAAGCCCCGGACCGGTGAACTCCATCGACCGGTAGAGGGCCCCGTCCACCCCGATTTTTCCGATGATGTGGAGGATGACGTCCTTGCCGGAGACACGTAGGGCGAGTTTCCCGCCGAGCACAAAGCGGATGGCTGCCGGGACCTTGAACCACGCTTCCCCGGTGGCCATGCCGGCCGCCATATCGGTGGAGCCGACGCCGGTCGAGAACGCGCCCAGCGCACCGTAGGTGCAGGTGTGGGAGTCGGCGCCGATGACGCACTCGCCGGGACCCACCAGCCCCTTTTCCGGCAAAAGGGCGTGCTCGACGCCCATTTCCCCCACGTCGAAATAATTTGTCACGTCAAAGCGTCTGGCGAAGGCGCGGCACTGCCTGCACTGTTCCGCCGCCCTGATATCCTTGTTTGGAACGAAATGGTCCATCACCATCGCGATCTTCTCCCGGTCAAAGACGGAGGAAAACCCCGCCTTTTCAAACTCGTTGATGGCCACGGGGGAGGTGATGTCGTTGCCCAGAACGAGGTCGAGCTTCGCCCGGATGAGCTGCCCTGCCCGCACCTCGGGCAATCCCGCGTGGGCTGCCAGAATTTTCTGTGTCATGGTCATTCCCATGCAAATCCTTCCTTTCTGTCAGAGCTGCCGCCGGTTGATGGCGGAGACCAGCGCGTTGACCGAAGCGGACATGATGTCCTCGTGGGTGCCCGCGCCCCAGCTGATTTTTCCGCCGTCATAGCGGATGGCCACATAGGCGATGGCCTGCGCGTTGGAACCTTTCTGAAGGGCGTGCTCGTTGTAGGTGACGATCTCGTAGTCGAGGCCGAGGTTTGCCTTCAGCGCGTTGCTGATGGCGTCCAGGCGGCCGTTGCCGGCGGCCTTAAAGATGTGGCGTTCCCCCCCGATCTGAACGGTGATGACGGTGGAAAGGCCGCCCACCTGGGAGAAGTGGGCCTCCACCACGTCGATGGGGGTGAAGTAGTTGACGTACTGGCTGCGGAAAATCCCGGCCACCTCGTCGGGAGTGAGTTCCTTGTGCAGCCGGTCGGAAACGCCCTTGACGGTATAACCCACATCCTCCCGCATTTTCGGGGGAAGGTTGTAGCCGTAGCCGTGTTCCAGCAGGTAACCGATGCCGCCCTTGCCCGACTGGGAGTTGATGCGGATAACGTCGGTCTGGTACTCCCGCCCCACATCCGCCGGGTCGAGGGGCAGATAGGGGACTGTCCAATGCGGGTCGTGCGTCTCCTCCCGCCACTTGAGCCCTTTGGCGATAGCGTCCTGATGGGAGCCGGAGAAGGCGGCGAAGACCAGCGCGCCGGAGTAGGGCTGGCGCTCGCCCACGTGCATCCGGGTGACCTCCTCGTACTGTTCGGTGATGGCGGGGAGGTCGGAAAAGTCAAGCCCCGGATCCACCCCCTGCGCGTACATGTTGAGGGCCAGGGTAATGATATCCACGTTCCCGGTGCGCTCGCCGTTGCCGAAGAGAGTCCCCTCCACACGCTCTGCCCCGGCCAGCAGGGCCATCTCGGTGTCGGCCACGGCGCAGCCCCGGTCGTTGTGAGGATGGAGAGAGAGGATGACGCTGTCCCGGCGGCTGATATTCTCGCAGATGTACTCCACCTGATTGGCATAAACATGGGGCATGGAGAGCTCCACCGTCACCGGCAGATTGATGATCGCCTTTTTCTCCGGCGTGGGTTTCCAGACATCTAAAACAGCGTTGCAGACCTCCAGTGCGTATTCCGGCTCGGTGCCGGTAAAGCTCTCGGGGGAGTATTCAAACCGCAGCTCGCCGGGGAATTTCTCCGCGTGGCGGGCGAAAAGCTCCGCTCCTTCCACTGCGATTCGGGTGATCTCCTCTCTGGATTTGCGGAAGACCTGCTCCCGCTGGGCCCGGGATGTGGAGTTATACAGGTGGACGATGGCCTTTTTGCATCCCTCCAGGGCTGCAAAGGTCTTTTCGATGATGTGCTCTCTGGCCTGGGTGAGCACCTGGATGGTCACATTCTCCGGGATGAGGTCCTGCTCGATGAGGGCCCGCAAAAAATGATACTCTGTATCCGAGGCGGCGGGGAAGCCCACCTCGATCTCCTGAAAGCCGATTTTGCACAGGAGCTTGAAAAATTCCAGCTTTTCCTCCAGATTCATGGGGATCATCAGCGACTGGTTCCCGTCCCGCAGGTCCACGCTGCACCAGACCGGCGCTTTTTCAACGTGGTCCCGCTTCATCCATTTCCCGAGCGGCCGCTCCGGCGTTTCGGGAGGAAGGAAGTAGCCGCGGGTGTATTTCTGAACATTCTTCATAAGCAGATTCCTTTCCGTTTTTCTGACGATTACTTTTAGAGTACCACATATTTTACCGCATGTCAACCGTTATTCGAAATTTTATGTGATATATTCCGGCAAACAGCGGAATTTTATTCCGATTTTATAGGATTACAAAAAATATCCCCGCTCCCGGCGAAGAATGGGGGGAGCGGGGATCCGTCCTGAAAAACGGGATATCAGTCGGTGGGGAGCTGCTGCAGGCCGCCCTGATACGGTTCGAGCTGGCTCTGTTCCTCCTGCTGGGAGGCGGACAGAGAACCGGTGTCCTCGGCCAGCTCCACGTCGACAGTAAAGGTTGAGAGCTTGCCGGTGACGCTCTGGCGGACGATTGTGAGCTGGACGGTGTCGCCCGGCTTCTTGCCCTCCATAATCTCCTTCACAGTGTCCGAGTCGCGGACGTCCTGGCCGTCCATCTGAACGATCACATCGCCCGGACGGACACCTTTTGCGTAGACGTCGAGGTCCTCGCGGACGGTCTGCACCCACAGGCCGGGGGTGTAGCCGCTGATCGCACCGGTCACGTCGCTGATAGCGTAGTAGGTGATGCCAAGCAGGACGCGGCCGCGGACATAGCCGTAGCTGATCAGATCGTCGACAATCGGCTTGGCCGTTGAGATCGGGATGGCGAAGCCGATGCCCTCGATCTGGGTGGAGGAAAGCTTGGAGGAGTTGATGCCGACGACCTGGCCGTACTTGTTGATGAGCGCGCCGCCCGAGTTGCCGGGATTGATGGCGGCATCCACCTGGATGGCCTGCATCTCAATGACGTTTCCGGTTGTCTCGTCGGTCACCTGAATGCTTCTCTCCAGGCCGGAAACGATGCCCTGCGTGACAGAACCGGCGAGATTCAGGCCGGTGGGGTTGCCGATCGCGACGACCCGCTCGCCGACCACCAGTTCGTCGGAATTGCCGAATTCTGCCGGCGTCAGATTTTCCGCCTCGATTTTGATGACAGCGAGGTCGGTCTTTTCGTCCAGGCCGATCAGCCGCGCCTCGTACTCCTCCTCGTTGTCCAGGACGACCGCGATGCCGGTCGCGCCGTTGACAACGTGGGCGTTGGTGATGATATAGCCGTCACCCGTCATGATGATGCCGGAACCGGTGCTGTACGCCTGCATGGGGAAGGTTGTGCTCTGGTAGGAGACGATGCCGACAACCGACGGCCGCACCTTGGCGGCAATTTCCTCGGTCGAGAGGACGCCGTCGGTGTACGCCTCCTCATCGGGGGCGGGGCGGTTGTTCAGCCCGAGCTGCGGGCCGTCCGGCTCGGATACTTCGGCTGAATTTTCCGTCAGCGTCTCACCGGAGACATTGTCGCGGGTGGTAAAGAAGACCAGCACCCCCGCGAAAGCGACCGCGGTGAGGAGAAAGACCACTGTCATGACGACGGCGAAAATCTTCAGCCCGGAGCTGTGCTTTGCGCGGGCACCGCCCTGTTTCCGGGAGATTTCGTCGTAATCCTCAAAAGTCCAGTGGTATTCGGGGCTCTGAGAAGCCTGCTGGAAGCCGAAACCGGCATCCTGCCGGGGAGGCTGCTGGCCCTGACCGGCGCTGTCCGCAGAGTAGGAATGCCACCCGTTCAGATTGGGGCCGGGATTTTCCCGGGCTACGCCGGCACCACCCTGCTGGCCCTGTCCGGGAGCCTGCCGGTCTGTCTGAGGATTCTGCTGCTGGCCGGATGTTTCTGTATTGCCGGAAGGCTGCTCCGCCGGTTCACCCTGCGGCTGCTGGCCTTCGAAAAGATTCTGATCGTTCATGTGGAGACCTCCTTGATCTTTGTATAGCTGTATTCTACCACCCGAATGTGAACGCCGTTTGATGATTGTATCAATGCGCGGAGAATTTTTTTCGATTTTTTTCACCTGACCGACACATGGGAGAATTCCCCATCTGCGGCGGATTATTCCTTGGGCTGCTGCGCCGGATATTCCTTTTCCCGGCCCTTGACCAGGTTGGGATTTTTGGCCTTTGCGGTCGGGATGGAGAAGATGAACTCCGTATACTCGCCCGGCGTGCTCTTGACGATGATATCGCCGCCGTGCAGGTTGATGATCGACCGGACCAGGTAAAGCCCCAGGCCGACGCCGTTTTTATCCATGCCGCGGGAGCGGTCCGTCTTGTAAAACCGGTCGAACACCCGCGGGATCTCCTCCTTGGCGAGGCCCTCGCCGCTGTTTCGGATGCCGACATAGGTCATGTGGCTGTCGGTATTGAAGGAAAACTCGAGGTAACCGTCCTCATTGACAAACTTGACTGCGTTTTCGATCAGGTTGTAGACGACCTGATGGATGAGGTCGGGGTCCGCCTCCACCATCACTTTGTCGTTGTCCAGGCCGCGGATATCCAGCCGCTTTTTGTTGATGGCCTGCTCGAAGCTGAAAACCGTCTCGCAGATGATCTCCAGCACGTCGAACTGGGTGGTCTGCACCTTCAGCTCCCCCGCCTCAATGCGGGAGAGATTGAGCATGCTGCGAACCAGACGGGAGAGCCGCTTGACCTCATCGGAAACGATGCGCAGGTAGTGGCTCTGTTTTTCCGGGCCGATGGTGCCGTCCAGGATGCCGTCGATAAAGCCGGCGATGGAGGTCATCGGGGTGCGCAGCTCGTGGGAGACGTTGGCGACAAAGCTGCGGCGCATGGACTCGAGGGTGGAGAGGGACTTGGCCATATTGTTGAATGCCATTGCGAGCTGCCCGATTTCATCGTCCGAGTCGATGCGGATGCGGGTGGAAAAGTCTCCCTGCCCAAATTTCTTGGCCGCGACCGCCATCTCCCGCAGCGGGCGAACCATCTTCAAGGTCACAAAATAGGTCGCCAGGAAGGTGATCAGAAGCACCAGAATGGCGCACAGCAGAAAGATCTTGATCATCTCAAAGACAAACTGGTGCAGTTCCTCGGTGCTGCCGGTCACAAAAAGGAAGCCGGCCGTGCGCTGGGAGCCGGTCTCGGCGATCGGCATGCAGACGGTGTACTGCGGCTCACGGTAATAGCCGTCCAGCCGGCCGCTCTCGCTGTAGATTCCCTCCTCCTCCGCCTTCTCCAGCACGCGGCGCGGGAGAAGGTAGGTGCTGTGGAGGACGCAGTTTTTCCCTTCGGTACAGAAGATGGTTTTCCCCTCTGTGTCGGTGATGAAAATGACGTTGTCGTTGGAATCGGAGAGGGCGAGCAGGGTCGGGCGGAGGGCGATATCATTGGAAGAAAGCTGTCCGGAATCGGTGCTGACCCGTTCGATCACATAATTTTTGATGACATAGGCGCTGCCGGCCAGCAGTTTCAGCTTGTCGCTGGAAAAATACTGAGCGGCAAAGGCCATGAAGAGGGTGCCGATCAGCAGGGTCGCCGACAGGACTGTCACGGCGCAGACCCGGAAATACTTGCTGAAGATACTTTTTTGCATGGTCACACATCCTTCCGCGGAAAGAACCGCACAGCGGTCCGCTGCATGGAGCAGCAAAACCGCTGTGCGGCTTGAGACGGCCCTTTACAGCAGGTCGACCACTTCAAATTTATAGCCGACGCCCCAGACCGTCTTGAGCGACCACTTGTCCGAAACGCCCTCCAGCTTTTCGCGCAGCCGCTTGACATGAACGTCGATGGTGCGGGAATCGCCGTAGTATTCAAAGCCCCAGACCTCGTCGAGCAGCTGATCGCGGGTGTAGACCCGGTTGGGGTTGGAGGCAAGGTGGTAAAGCAGCTCCAGCTCTTTGGGCGGCGTGTCGATAACCTTGCCGTCCACCTTCAGCTCGTAGCGGGTCATATTGACCACCAGCTTGTCGTAGCAGACCTCCTTGAGGTCGTTCTGCTGGGTGTTCTGGCCGACGCGGCGGAGCACCGCCTTGATCCGGGCGATGACCTCTTTGGTGTCAAAGGGCTTGACCACATAGTCGTCTGCGCCCAGCTCAAGGCCCAGAACCTTGTCAAAGGTCTCCCCCTTCGCGGTGAGCATGATGATCGGGACCTGGCTCTTTTTGCGGATCTCGCGGCAGACCTGCCAGCCGTCCAGGCCGGGCAGCATGATGTCAAGCAGGATAAGGTCGGGCGGAAGCGCCTTGAATTTGCTGAGCGCCTCTTCCCCATCGTAGGCGAGAATAACCGTATATCCCTCTTTTTCCAAATACAAACGAAGCAATTCACAGATATTCTGATCGTCGTCTACAACCAGAATCTTTCCAAGTGCCATATAAAAAGCCCCCTTTTTCCATTTGATGAAGCCAATCGCAAGCTGTGTTCTTGAATTGGTAACCTTATGATACCATATTCACATTTAAAAAACCATGCTTTTTTTATGAACATTTTGCCAAAAGCCCTGAATTTTTTGCAAGCATTTCAGATCGTTCACCCAAGACAAAGATTATTCACAAATCAATAGAAATCACCCTGCAGGCTGATGACCGAGAGATATTCGAGGCAGAAGCTGTCGTCGGAGAGCGCCTGCTCCCATGGCATCCGGAGAAAGCCCCCGTCCAGAAGCCCGCGCTTTTCCGCCTCCCGGCGGGGGAGGTCGATGCATACGGTGGCGCCCGCGTATTCCTGCCCCAAAAAGAGGCTGCTGTACAGCGCGTCCCCCGTCTCCCCGCGGAAAACCGCCAGGAACTCGCCCGTCTCGGCCCTGCACCGGGCGGTCAGCAGAATCTCGCCGTCTTCGTTTCTGAGCAGCCGTTTGTCGGTGAAGACGGCCGGGCTTAAGAGGGTCACGGCCGAGACAGGGCGGCTTCCCTGCCAGTGCTGCCAGCCCAGCGCGCCCGCTGCCAGCAGCACCGCGGCGGCGGCCCCGGCCAGGATCCGCCTGCGGTGGGAAGCGCGGGCGAGGTTTTTGCGGGCGTTTTGGGAAAGACGGCGCTTTTCCTCCCGGGTGAGGCCGTCCTCCCGCCCGAAATCCGGTTCAGCGTCGGCCGGCACCCTAGGGCAGCCCTGCCGCAGCACCGCTTGCGCGAGCGCACTGCCGTCCGGCCATCCCTTCCCGGAAAGCTGCCCCAATGCGTCCGCGTTTTCGGCCGCCCGCCCGGCTTCCTCTTTAAGCTGCGCGATGCGGGAAGCGAGGATTGCGTCCGCATCCCCGCCGTCCAGCAGGAGGGCGATCTCCTCGAGCGAAAAGCCGCGGCCCCGGAGGGCGGCGATCTCCCGCAGGCGGGCCAGGTCGGCCTCGCTGTATTCGTGGTAGGTCCTCCCCCGCCGCCGCTCGCTCGCGGGATGCAGCAGCCCCCGCTCCAGATAGAGCCGCACGGCCCGTTCGGTCAGGCCGGTTTTCTCGCAGATTTCCCTGATCTTCATAAAAATCCACCCCTTTCTGCCTTCAGCGTACCATCTGACCTTGGGGAAGTGTCAAGAGATTTGCGCAAATTTCCTGAAATTGGAGAAAATTCCCCCCTCTCGGAGCGTGAGAGGGGGGGGATTCCGGCCCGCGATCCCGGGTTGCAGCAATCGCGCAGCCCTATTGTCAACCGGACGCCGCCCGGCAGCCCGGAAGTCTGTTACTGGAACTGCGACCGGTACAGCCCGGCATAAACGCCGCCTTTTGCCATCAGCTCGGCGTGGGTGCCCTGCTCGACGATGTTGCCGCCGTCGACGACGAGGATGTTGTCGGCGTGCTGGATGGTGGAAAGCCGGTGTGCGATGATGAAGCAGGTCTTGCCCTTCATCAGCTCCTGCATCGCGGCCTGAATCTGAATCTCAGTGCGGGTGTCGACGTTGGAGGTCGCCTCATCGAGGATGAGCATTTTTGCGTCGAGCAGCATCGCCCGGGCGATGGTCAGCAGCTGTTTCTGCCCCTGGGAGATGTTGACACCGTCCTCGTTGATGTAGGTCTGGTACCCGTCCGGCAGCTTGCGGATGTAGCTGTCAATGCGGGCGGCTTTTGCGGCTGCCGAGACCTCCTCAATGGTCGCGCCCGGCTTGCCGTAGGCGATGTTGTCAAAAATCGTGCCGTTAAACAGCCAGGTGTCCTGCAGCACCATCGCATAGGAGAGCCGCAGGCTCTTGCGGGTGACATGCTGGATATCTTTGCCGTCCACCGAAATAACGCCGCTCTGCGGATCATAAAAGCGCATCAGCAGGTTGATAAGGGTCGTCTTCCCCGCGCCGGTGTGCCCGACAATGGCGACGGTGCTGCCGGCCGGAGCGGTGAGGTTCAGATTGGGGATGATGATCTTGTCCGGCGTGTAGCCGAAGCGGATGTTCCGCATCCGCACATCGCCCCGCACATGGTTGAGAACAACGGCGTCCGGCGCATCGGCCGGCTCGACCGGCTCATCCAGCAGGCGGAAAACCCGCTCCGCCGCGGCGCAGGCGGATTGCAGCTCGCTCACGATGTTGGCCATCTCGTTGATCGGCCCGGAAAACCGCCGGGAATAGAGGACAAAGGTCGAAATGTTGCCGAGCGTAATCTGCCCGAACAGGTATAACAGCGCCCCGAAGACGCTGACCAGCGAAAGGGAGACATTGTTGATAAAGTTGACCGACGGGCCGGTGACGCTGCCGTAGTAGTCCGCCCGGTAAAAGGCGGTGACCGCCTCGTCGTTTTTCTCGTCAAACCGGCTCTCCATAACGGCCTCCTGGTGGTACGCCTTGGTCGTTTTCTGGCCGGATACAATCTCCTCGGTAAAGCCGTTGAGTTCCCCAAGCTTTTCAGAACGGATGTGGAACAGCGGCCGGACCTTCTTGACCCGGTAGCGGGTAAAGAGGATGGAAGCCGGGATGGTGACGAAGAAAATGGTCACGAGCGGCGGAGAAATCCGCACCATCATGATAAAGGACCCGACGACGGTGATAACACTGGTGCAGATCTGCAAGAGGTCGTTGGAGAGGGAGGCATTGACGACGTCAATGTCGTAGGAAATGCGGCTCAGGATATCGCCGGTCTGGTGGCGGTCAAAGTAATTGACCGGGAGGTCGGCCAGCTTCTCAAAGACCTCCTTGCGCATCTGATAGACAATCCGCTGGCTCAGCACGATCATCAGCGCGGAAAGGATGTAGGAAAGGACTGACGACCCGATGTAAAAGGCCGCCATCAGTCCGCAGTAATAGAAGACGACGTCAAAGTTCACCGCGCCCGGCCCCGGTTCGATGGCGTTGATCGCATAGCCCGACAGAGCCGGACCGACCAGGGCGAGCAGGTTGCTGCCGATGGTCAGCATCAGGCAGCAGAAGACGATGGCCTTGTGCCGGAGGATGTAGGTGCTGAGCCGCAGCAGGATCTTGCTCTTCGGCTGGGTTGTATGGTGATCGCGCCGGTAATACTTAGCCAATGTCCCCGCCTCCCATCTGTGACTGGCTGATTTCGCGGTAGCTCTCGCACTCCTCCATGAGCTGCTCGTGGGTGCCGTAGCCGATTTCCCGCCCGTCTTCCAGGACGAGGATGTGGTCGGCGTGGAGGATGGAGCTGATCCGCTGGGCAATGATGATGGTTGTGGTGCCCGCGTAGTGCTCGCGCAGCGCCTGCCGCAGCTTGGCGTCGGTCTTGTAGTCGAGCGCGCTCGATGAATCGTCCAGGACGAGGATCTCGGGATTCCCCGCCAGTGCACGTGCGATGAGCAGCCGCTGCTTTTGTCCGCCGCTCAGGTTGGAACCCTTGATGGCGAGCTCGTAGTCAAACCGTCCGGGCAGCCCGTCAATGAATTCGAGCGCCTGGGCGTCCCGCGCGGCCTCCTCCAGCCGCTCGAGGGGGATGTCCCGGCCGAAGGAGATATTTTCGGCGACGGTGTCGGCAAAAATCACATCGTGCTGGAAGACAATGCCAAACTTGGTGTGCAGCTCTTCCGGGGGGATGGCGCTCACCTTCCGCCCGCCGATGCGGATCTCCCCGCTGTCCGCCTCATACAGCCGCATGAGCAGGTTGATGACCGCCGTCTTGCCCGCGCCGGTCGCGCCGATAATGCCCAGCGTCTCCCCCTTCTTCAGTGAAAAGCTGATGTCGGTGAGTGTCCGCTCGGTCCCGGTGTAGGAAAAACAGACTTTGTCAAAGGAGACGTGCGGCGGATCCTTCTCTTCCTCCTCCGTCTCCGGAATCACACCCAGGTCGGGGAGGGTGTCCAGCACCTCGGAAATGCGGTTGGCGGAGGCGATGCCCTTGGAGCACATGACAAAAATGCGGTTGATAGACATCAGCGCGTTCAGAATGATGGTAAAATAGCTCATAAAGGCGATGATCTTTCCCGCCTGGCTGGCGCCGGCGTCTACCCGGAAGGCACCCACCAGAATGACCAGGGTGAGGCCGAGGTTCAGAAAGATATTCATGCTCGGATTGGTGACCGCCATCGTGAGGCCCGCCTTTTTTTCCCGGCGGACGACCTCGGCGTTGATCTCCTCAAAACGCCCCTTTTCGTAATCCGTCTTGGAGAGCGCCTTGATGACCCGGATGCCGATGATGTTTTCCCGCACCACCTGGACCATCCGGTCGACGCCCTTTTGCAGGCTGGCGTAAAGGGGAATGCCCTTCCGGGAGACGTAGACGATGATGGCCGCAAGCGGCGGCATCATCGCGATCAGCACAGAGGCGAGCACCGGCTCTAGGGTCAGCGTGACCACGACGCCGCCCAGCAGCAGAATCGGCGCGCGGATTCCCATGCGCTGGAGCATCCCGATCATGCTGTGAATGTTATAGCTGTCCGATGTAACGCGGGAGATGAGCGAGGGGATGGAAAATCCGTCCACCTGCGCGCAGGAAAGGGCGGAAATTTTCCGGAACAGGTCGTGGCGCATATTGCCGACCACCATTTTGGAGACCCAGCCCGCAATGCGGTTTGCAACGATGTTCGTCACCCAGGCCATCACGGAGCAGAACAGCATGACGCCGCCCCAGAGGAAGATCTGCGCCACGCTGCGCAGGGGGATGATGTTGTCGATGATGTAGGCCAGAAACCAGGGGATGAGCAGGTCCATGATCGCGCCGACAAATTTGACAAACATCCCGCCCATCATTTTCAGGGTATAGGGGCGGATATACCGCAGCAGCATATTCAAGGCCGTTCCTCCTTTCTGTCCGGCACCAGCCGGGTTTCTGCATAGGCGGCCGCCTTGTCGAGGATCCGCTCCAGCAGTGCGTCGAGCGTTTCCCGCTCCTCCTCCGTAAAGCCGCCGGTCAGGTACTCCCGCCACTCTGTGAGCGCCTGATGAATCTGCGGAAGCGCCTGCTTTGCCTTTTCGGTGGGATAGACCCGCAGAACGCGGCGGTCTTTGGCGTCCGGCTCCCGCCGGACAAAGCCGTTTTGCTCGAGCTGGGCGAGTTGGCGGCAGACGTTGGATTTGTTGACCAGAATCTGGCGGGCCATCTGTTCCTGCGAAATTCCGGGATTCCGGCAGGCGCAGGTGATGTAGATGTACTGGCCGCCGCTCAGCCCCAGCGCCTCAAACCGCTCGGAGCGGTAAAGCTGGGCGCAGCGCGCGGTGCGGCTGATACAGCGCATAAAGCTGTCCATGTGATTCCCTCCCAGGACAAAATCCGGCGCAGCGCCGTTTTTTCGCCGCTGCGCGCATATCGTTGCGGTTGCAACATACCGTATTCAGTATACCCTTCTTTTGAAAAATTGTCAAGAATCCGTGGCGAAAAATCGCGGAAAGCGTAACGAATCCGTTACGAAAAATTCACCCCTTTCTCCGCGAATGTGCTATAATATTAAATATAACATACGAAAAGAGGAATCGCATTGAACTGGCTTCGCAATTTCATGATGGGGCGCTACGGCCTCGATCAGATGACTGTCGGCATCCTGATTGTCATGATGGCCTGCACCCTGCTGTCGTCGTTGACCGGCCTTCTGCTGCTTTACCTGCTCGGAATCGCGCTGATGTGCTGGGCGGTCTTCCGCACCCTCTCCCGCAACGGCGCGGCGCGTTCGAGGGAAAATCAGAAATTTCTGGTCTTCTGGGAAGCGGTCAAAAAAGAGGGGCGCCGGGTGAAAAACTGGTTTCAGACCCGCAGGCGCCGGTTTGCCGACCGCAAAACCCACCGCTATTTCCGCTGCCCGCAGTGCAGGCAGACGCTGCGCGTCCCGAAAGGCAGGGGAAAAATCGAGATTTCCTGCCCGCACTGCCGCGCGAAATTCATCAGAAAAAGCTGATCCGCCTCAAAGCAGCAAGCCTCCGGATGCCGGGCATCCGGAGGCTTTTTCAGGCAGTCAGGCCGTTGTTACAGCGCCGCAGCGAGGATCTGCGGCATGACCTCCCGCCGGACAAACCGGCGGTACGCCTGCTCCCGCTCGCCGCGGGCGGTCATGAGGGAGCTGCCGGCCGCGGAGTTGTCAGACACGTTGAAAACTGCCGCGGCAGACATGCCGGTCAGCTGGGCCGCCTTCAAAACGGCGGCGCTCTCCATGTCCAGGGTCTGATACCCCATCCCGGCGATCCGGCCGAGGTGTCCAAACTGCGCGGCGATGGTGGCGGTGCAGAAAACCCGCGCGCGGTGCCACCGCACGCCGGTTTGGAGGCAGATCTCTTCCGCCGCCTCCGCAAGGGCGGCAGACAGGGCGCCATCCGGGTAGACCCGCTCGCCGAACGGGTCGCGCAGCAAATCGTCCGACAGATAGCGGAGCGCGCCGTCGCCGCTCGCTGCAAACTCCGGCAGAACAATGTCCCCGATCCCGATTTCCGGCACAATCGACCCGGTCGAACTGACAAAAAGGAGCTGCCGGCATTTTCCCGCCAGCCCCAACAGCATGACAGCGTCCATTGCCGCCGGCGCACCGAAGCCGGTCCGCAGGTAGCTGAATCGCCTGTCCCGCCAGGCGATTTCCCAGATGGTGTACTGGTGAAGGGGGCTGGAACGCACCACTTCGGCAATGGCGGAAGCGGGAAACAGCAGCTCCGGATGCCAGCCGGGCGAGAGAATCACGCTGCTGCAAAGCTGCGCCGGACCGATTCCCAGCGTGCTGCGGCAGATATCCTCCTCCGAACGGCCGAATCTCCGCATATTTTCAAGCAGTAACGCCCGCTCCATCACGCGGTTTCCGTCCAGTCCGCGTATTTGCGCACGATTCCCAGCAGCAGCGCGGGAACGAGAGCCATCTGCTCGGCGACGACGTACTCCATCCGTCCGTGTCCGTTGTGGCCGCCGGTGAAGAGGTTGGGACAGGGCAGCCCCATGTAGGAGAGCCGGCTGCCGTCGGTGCCGCCGCGAACCGGAAGGATTTTCGGCGCAATGCCGAGCGACTCCATCACCGCCTGCGCATTTTCAACGAGGTGGAAATGGGGGAGAATCTGCTCTTTCATGTTGTAGTAGGAATCCTGGAGGGTCAGCTCGACCGTCCCCTCCCCGTATTTGCGGTTGAGGTAGGCGGCCGCATCGCGGAAGTTCTCCTTTTTCTTTTCAAACAGCGCCCGGTCGTGGTCGCGGATGATGTACTCGCACTCGGTCCGCTCAACGCCGCCGCGGATGCCGTCGATGTGGTGAAACCCCTCCCGCCCGGAGGTGCAGGCCGGATCCTCAAAAGCCGGGAGCATGGCGTGGAACTCCATCGCAAGGAGAATGGCGTTGACCATCTGCCCCTTGGCCGAGCCGGGGTGGATGCTTTTGCCGTGAAAGACGAGGTCCGCGGAGGCCGCATTGAAGGTCTCATATTCCAGTTCGCCGGCTGCGCCGCCGTCGACGGTGTAGGCAAACCGCGCGCCGAAACCGGGGACATCGAACCGGTCGGCCCCCTCCCCGATCTCCTCGTCGGGGGTGAAGGCGATGCAGATTTTGCCGTGCGGAATCTCCGGGTGGGCGAGCAGCTCCTCCGCGAAGCCCATGATTCCCGCGACGCCCGCCTTGTCATCGCCGCCCAGCAGGGTGGTGCCGTCGCCGGTGACGATCGTCAGCCCCCTGTACTCTGCCAGCTCGGGAAATTCGGCGGGAGAAAGGACCGCTCCCGGCTCCCCGCCCAGAACAATCTCCCCGCCGTCGTAGTTCCGCGTGACGAGAGGCTTCACGTTCTTGCCGGAAACCGCGCAGGAGGTGTCGAGATGGGCGATAAATCCGATGGCCGGGCAGCCTTCCCGTCCGGGCGTGGCCGGGATGGAGGCGTAGACATAGCCGTATTCATCCTGCCGTGCATCGGCAAGCCCCAGGGCGGCGAGCTCCTCCGCCAGCTGCTTTCCCAGGACGAGCTGCCCCGGCGTGCTCGGGTGGGCGCCTGTCTCCGGGTCAGAGGTGGTGTCGAAGGTCACATAGCGGAGAAACCGCTCCAAAACAGTCTCTTTCATGAAAAACATCCTTTCCAAATGTTAAAAAATACCGGGGATCCAGCGGGCCAGCGCGAGTCCCAGCGCAAAGGAACAGCCGTTTGCCGCGAGGGAATAGAGCCACAGCTTCCACCGCTTCTCCATCCTGCGCAGCAGCAGGGTGAACAAAATTCCTTCCAGCACAAAGACAGCGATCTCCAGCAGCACGTAAAAGAAAAGAAACGCCATGTATCCGCCGTAGTAGTCGATGAGGTTGAGTCCGGCGTTCAGCAGAACCTGTGTGGCGATGTTGACCCAGACGACGGTGAAAAGCGCCTTCCCGCGGAAGCGGAAAAGCAGCGCGAGCAGCAGCTCGGCCGCAATGGTCAGCAGGATGCGGGCCCCGAGGGAAATCAGCTCCCAGCGGTAGTCATAGGAGGTGCGGACCGAAAGCCCCTCCCCGCTCAGGGCGGCGGTAAAGTAGCTGTCGAAGGCGTAATCCTCCAGAATGCCGCTCGAGACAAACTCGCCGGTGTCCGGAAAATACAGAAGGATCTTGAAGCGCTGCGGCGGATAGTAGGTCCAGGCGAAGGTGCCGGTCCCCTCGCAGGGCCAGCAGATCTGGAGGAAGTAGTAGCCGTCCGGGTCCTCGTACTCGATGAACTTCCGAAAAATTTCCTCGTCGCCGTACTGGTCATAATAGTGATAGAACTCCGGGTGAGCCGGATCGTAGGCGCTCTGCGGGCCGGTGGAATCCCGCTCCGAGAGGAGGGTGCCGTAAAAATCCCGGCCGTCCGCCCCTTCGACGGTGACGGTGACCGAGGGCTTCGGCCCCATATCCGCCGAAACGGTGAGCGGCAGGGCAAACACCGCGGCAAACAGGCAGATCAGAAAAGCAAGCAGGGTCTTTCTCACGGAAAACACTCCTTTCATGCGGCAAAAATCACTGTTTACAGGAGTATTTTACCATATTTTTGTCAAAATAACAATGACAAAGGCGTTACAATCCCCGCAGCCGCACCGGCCTGGCCACAGGTAAACAGCAGCGCCCGCCCCCAGAGGTTAGAGGGGCGGGCGCCTATTTCCAAAGACGAATCCGGTGAGAGGGATTACGCCTTTGCTGCGTTCAACTTGGATGCAATCTGAGATTTCTTTCTCGCAGCCATGTTCTTGTGGATGATCCCCTTGGCGGCGGACTGATCGATCACCTTGTAGGCGACCTTTACGGCCTCCTGCTTGTTGGCGGCATCCTGCTCGATGGCGGCGTTGGCAACCTTCAGAGCGGCCTTGAGTTTACCCTTGAGCATTCTGTTCTGGAGATTCTTCGCAGCGGCAACTTTGACGCGCTTTTTCGCTGACTTGATATTCGGCATCGTTTGCACCTCCTTCACATAAAGTTAGCCTGCATCACGCAAACTAACCGGGGATTGCGCTTTCCAGCGTTTTGTCCCTGCCCTTCCAAAAGCGCACAAAATGATGCGCCCAGACACGGGGAACGGCATAAGACAGCTTTTATATCATAGCATTTTTTCGCAGAAAAAGCAAGGGTTTTTTCCGAAAAAAATCATGTTTTTTCAAAAATGGGACATCTTCCAAAACAGAAGAAAAAGGAGCTGATATTTTGAACATTCGCACTGACCTTGCAGTCGAACGGCTCGACCTCTCCGCGCCGCTGCCCGCCGGAGCCGGATGCCGGGAATTCAGCCTGCGCGGCGTTCCCTGCACGCTGGTGGAAATTCGCGGAGAAGCCGCTGCGCGGACGCTCCAAAAGCCGGCGGGGCGCTATTTCACTCTCAGCTGCACGCCGTTTCGCTGTGCGCCGGAGGACTTTCCCGCCGAAGTTGAGGCGGCGGCCGGCATTCTCCGCTCCCTGCTGCCCCGGAAGGGGCTGGTCCTGACCGTGGGGCTGGGCAACGACTCCATCACCCCCGACGCACTTGGGCCGGAAACAGCCCGGCTGCTGCTCGCCACCCGCCACATCGACGGGGAAAGCGCGGCGCTTGCGGGGCTGCCCGGGCTGCGGCCAGCTGCGGCGATCGCGCCCGGCGTCCTCGGTCAAACCGGGATGGAGACGGCGGAAATTCTCTCCGCGCTGGTCCGGGAGATCCGCCCGTCGGCGGTCATCGCAGTCGATGCGCTGGCAGCCGGAGATTTTTCCCGGCTGGGGGCGACCGTTCAGATCTGCGACAGCGGCATTTCCCCCGGGTCCGGAGTGGCCAACCGGCGGAAGGAGCTGAGTCCGGCGACGCTGGGAGTGCCGGTTGTGGCCGTCGGGGTGCCGACGGTGGCGGACTACCCCGGCCAGTCCGGCGCGCCGATGATGGTGACGCCGCGGGAAATCGACGTCATTGTCGAAAACGCCGCGAAGACCATCGCCTTCGCCATCAATCGTGCCCTTCAGCCCGGTCTTTCGCTGGAAGACCTGCTGGCGCTGGTCAACTAGCCCGGCGGAGTACCTCCGCCGGAATTGCCGCCGCGGCATTTCAGCTCCGCGGCAGGCTCCGGCCGGCGCTCGATCAACTCGCGCCTTTGAAAACGCACGCCCCGCAAAAGCGCTGCGTCAAAACTCGCTCACCGGCGAGCTGTCCGCCGCCTCCAGCAGCACGGCGGGGGCTGCGTCAAATTGCAGCCGCGCGAACGCCTCCGGCGGCATGACCTTCCGCAGGAAGGGAAGGCTTTTCTTCAAATCATTTGTCCTGCCGCCGATGACCGGGTTGGTCAGCAGGCGGAAGCCGAAGTCGCTGTACAGCTTGATGGCGCGGAAGCTGCCCGGCTGGGTGTGCAGGCAGACCGGATAGTCCGCCTCCCCCAGAGGCGCAAGCACGGCGGAGAGCAGCGCGCGGCCCAGTCCGCGGCCCTCACACGCCCGCTTCACCTTAAACCAGTGGATGGTATTGACCTGTCCGTAGGCCCTCCAGACAAAGCAGCTCCCGGCGGCCTCTCCATCCGGCGCGCAGAGCAGGCGGCAGGTTCGGAAGAAAAGCGCCTCCTGCGGCGCGTAGACCTGCGCGAAAAAGCGCTCCATGTACGGGCGGTTGTCGCGTGCCTCCTCCGGGCTGTCAAAATGGATGTCCATCCAGAGAGGGAGTTCCTCCCGCCGGAGCGGGCGGAGGGTGTACCCTGCCGGGAGGGCGGAAAAGGCCTCCCGGTTTGGGATGCGGCAGGCCATGAACAGATTGCTGTCCGGAGTCTCCACGCCGGTCACTCCTTTTCAAAGCGCAGGCGGACCTCTCCTGCCCGCGCGGGATGTTCCGCATGGAGGACGATGCGCCAGACGCCATTCCCCCAGACCGGCGAGAGCTTCGCATCGTCGATCGGGACAAATTCAGCGGCTGCCGTCAGTTCCGCGCCCTCCCAGCGGAGCAGGACCTTCCGCTCCCCGCTGTCCAGCAGGACGCTGTCCGGCCGGATCTCCGGCTTTTTGGCGGTAAGGAGGTTGAGGGACAGCGTATTCTCCCCGCCCTCAAAAACCCAGCGGTCGCACAGCTCCATCCGCGCGTCCGCCCCGCGGACCAGGCGGTAGCTGCGGCGGTAGGAGGCAACGCCCGCTGCGGCGGGGTAGGCCGCGCGCAGTTCGAGGGAGAAGTCCGCCTCGCCGCCGGAGGCGCTGTAACGGACGTCCTCCGCGCGGAATTCCGCGCCGGGGCACTGCATCTGCCCGTTGATGGTGGGGAGGTTGTGATACTGGGACTGCATGGACCAGATCCGGTAGCGCTCCTCACTGAAGGTCTGACGGGTGTAGACCCCGACTCCCGCGTCGATGAGAACCGGCCTGCCGTCCAGGTAGAGGACGCAGGAACCGACATCGTTGTGGTTGTGGCTTTCGGCGTTGCTGCCGCCCTTCGCAGCGAGATAAAAGCCCTCCCGGGAGGCGCTCTCCCTCGCCGCCATCACCTGGATGCCGGGGAGCCAGACGTCCCGCTTATAGGGGGGCTTCAGGCTGCACTCCGCCATCTCCCGCTGCATGAAAAGGCAGGGCAGCATCCGGCGCAGCGAACCCTCCTGCATCCGGTAGCTGGATGAGGGGATGCCCGCGGCGAGCCCCATCAGTTTCTCATCTCCGATGTACCTGCCGTAGCGGTAGACCATGCAGCTCGAGATGCTGACCCGGGCTGCGCCGTCGGCAAAATTCACAAAGTAGTCGCCGTCGATGTGGGCGCGGTAAAGGAAGCGCCCGATCTCCCCGACCAGCGGCTCGTCAAAGAAGTTGATGCGGCCGCCGGAAGCCAGCAGAAGCTGCTCCAGGCAGTCGAACAGCGCACCACCCGCGACGCCCCAGTAGGAGGTGCCCTCGTCGCAGCCGCCATCCTCCGAATATCCGGAAAGGAATTTGTCCAGGCAGACAAAAATTTTCTCAAAAGCCGCCCGGCGGCGGTTTTCATTCAATTCTCCGAACAGGAAGACGGTGATGAGGTTCGCCAGGATCCAGGGGTTCCAGTTGTTGACCGGCTGGCTGTATCCCATCCACCAGTAGTCAAACCGGGTCAGAAACGGCAGTTTGATCCGGCGCTCCATCTCCACGTCGATGCGGCGGTTGATCTGCCAGCTGACACCGTCCAGGAGATCGCCCAGCAGGTACTGCGTCCAGACGAGCAGCGCGGCCGTCTCAGCGGCAAACAGGTCGATGTAGGGGTCCTCCACGTCCGGCAGGATCATCGGCTGCACGCCGGTCCCGGCATGGTGGGCAGTCCCATTGTGGGCGGAAACGCCCCAGAAGGATTCCTCGCAGATGCACCAGATGCCGTTGATGATGTCGCCGGCAAACCGTCCCTTCCCCTCAATGCACTCGCCGAGCACGAGCCATTCCAGCGCGTGGCGGCGGGCAAAATGCGGTTTCTCGTAGATCTCGCGGTCTCCGCTGCGCCGGAATTCCATAAAAGCGGCCGCAGAGAGGGAAGGCCACTCATAGCCGAGAAAGCTCTCCGCCTTTTCCATGCAGAGCTTTTTCAGCTCCGCAGGGACCTTCTCCCACTCCGCTCTTTCCGCGCGCTTCGGGTAAAGCCGGGTGGCGGAAGCGGGCGGGAGGCAGGCGGAGAGGACGTGTGTTTTCAACCAGTCTGTGAGGATCATGTTCATTCAGTCCTTTCTGAGACGGAATCGGGATGCCGGTATTTACAGAAATCCCCCCGCAACAATCATTACGGGGGGATTGGAAAAACGGAAGTTACCGCTGGACGCGGCCGGAGCCGTCGCCGCCAGCCAGCTTTTCAACCTCGGAGACGGTGACGCGGTTGTAGTCGCCCTCGATGGAGTGCTTGAGGGCGGATGCTGCCACCGCGAATTCCACGGCGGCCTGGGTGTCCTTACCGGACAGCAGGGCGTAAATCAGCCCGCCGCCGAAGCTGTCGCCGCCGCCGACGCGGTCTACGATGTGCAGGTGATACTGCTTGGAGAAGCAGTAATTCTCGCCGTCATAAAGCATTCCGGCCCAGTCGTTGTCATTGGCCGAGATGGAAGAACGCAGGGTGATGGCGACCTTTTCAAACCCGAATTTGTCCGCCAGCTGTTTCGCAACCGACTTGTAGCCCTCATGATTGAGCTTGCCGCCGGTGATATCGGTGCCTTCCGCCTCGATGCCGAAGACGTCCTTGGCATCCTCCTCATTGGAGATGCAGACATCGACATACTCGCAGAGCTTTGTCATCGCCGCGCGGGCCTGTTCGCGGGTCCAGAGCTTGCCGCGGTAATTCAGGTCGCAGGAGATCTTGACGCCTTTCGCCTTGGCGGCCTTGCAGGCCTCGAGGCAGATTTCGACGAGATTTTCGCCCAAGGCGGGGGTGATGCCGGTGAAGTGGAACCAGTCGGCGCCTTCGAAGATGGCGTCCCAGTCAAAAGCGGAGGGCTTGGCCTCCTGGATGGCAGAGTGGGCGCGGTCATAGATGCAGACGCTGCCGCGCTGGGAGGCGCCCTTCTCGAGGAAGTAGATGCCGACCCGGTCGCCGCCGCGGACAATCTTGGAGGTGTCGATGCCGAAGTAGCGCAGCGAGTCGACAGCCGCCTGGCCGATGGCGTGCTTGGGCAGCTTGGTGACGTAGGCGACGTCGGCGCCGTAGTTGGCGAGGGAGACGGCGACATTGGCCTCGCCGCCGCCGAAGGTGGCCTGCATCTGGTCATTCTGGAAGAAACGGTAATAGCCGTTGGGGGCGAGACGAAGCATCAGCTCGCCGAAGGTGACAACTTTCATGGTAATTCTCCTTTATCTGCCGTTGCTTATTTCTGGACAAGGTGAATGGCGAAGCCGCAGATCTCATCGGCAAGGTAAATGGCCTTGAGATTCTGCTTCGCGTCGTATTTCGCGGATTCCTGATTAAAGGCAATTCCCTTGCGCGTAAAGAAAGCGACCGCGCGGGAAATGCTGTTGGTGGAAATGGCGATATGGCCGCATCTGCCCAGGTACGGACCCTTCATCAGCTCGACCTCGGTGCCCGCAAAGACAGAGCTGTTGCCCTCCTTGGCGGTAAAGCCGAACAGCGTTTCGAAGAGGGCGGCAGCCTTCTTTGCCTCCTCTGCGTTTTCCGCATTGATGCCGACATGCGCAAGCTCAAAACCGAGCATCAGGCGGACGGCGCCGCGGGTCAGTTCGGTGATGGCGGCATAGTCGCCGGCCTTCAGCAGGTTCTCGGGGACCATGAAACTGCCGCCGCAGGCGATGATCTTGGGGAAGGAGAGGTAGTCGAGAAGGTTTTTCTCATTGACGCCGCCGGTGGGCATAAAGCGCAGCTGGGTGTAGGGGGCAGCCATCGCCTTGATGGACTTCACGCCGCCGTTTGCCTCGGCAGGGAAGAATTTGACGACATCCAGCCCCATCTCAATGGCGGCTTCCATGTCGGACGGAGTCGCGCAGCCGGGCAGGATCGGAACATCCTTCTCCAGACAGTAAGCGACAACCTTGGGATTCAGGCCGGGCGAAACGATAAACTTCGCGCCCGCTTCCACCGCCTCGTCCACCTGTTTGGTGGTGAGAACAGTGCCGGCGCCGACCAGCATGTCGGGGAAGGCTTTGGTCATCCGCGCGATCGCCTCCTTGGCGGCGGAGGTGCGGAAGGTCACCTCGGCAGCGGGCAGTCCGCCCTCGCAGAGCGCCTTTGCAAGCGGTTCCGCCTGCGCGGAGTCCTCAATTTTGATGACGGGGATGAGACCGTAGGACTGAATCTCATCAATCATAGCTCTGTTTACCATTGAAACATCTTCCTTTCCGAATTTTATTGTCTACATTAAGCATAACCTTTTTTGTCGATGTTCTCAATTCCCGTACATCAACAAAAGTTTATGTTGACATTTGGATATTTTGCTCGATATCACCTCCTTTTTGCGCTTCTGACCGGAAACAGGGAGGCGCATTTGTAAAAAATTCTTGATTCGACCGAATTTTATTGGAAATTTCACTCTTTTTGCGTTATAATAGATTCGGATGTGCGCCGCAAAAGGCGGACAGAGCTCTCTGTCCGGCCAAATCGGACAACATTTTGTAAAATCAGACAGTTTGATACAAAAGGAGGCGTTCTCCATGGCTGGAGTGGATCTTGGCATCGACCTGGGGACGACAAAAATCATCATTTACCGAAGAGATAAAGGCATCGTGCTGGAGGAGCCGAGCGTCGTGGCCTACAACACCCGCTCCGGCAAGGTCGTGGCCGTCGGCCACGAAGCGCTGGCCATGCTGGGCAAGACGCCCGCCTACATCCAGACGGAGTGTCCCATCCGGGACGGCGTCATCTCCGACCACAAATACACTGAGTATCTTGTCAAGGAATTTGTACGGAAAGTAACAAAAAGCTACCTGATTAAACCGCGCATTGCCATCTGCATTCCCTCGGCCATCACCCATGTGGAAGCGCGGGCGGTGGTCGACGCCGCAATGAGCGCCGGCGCCCGGCAGGTCTATCTGGTGGACGAGCCGCTGGCCGCGGCCATCGGGGCCGGCGTCGACGTCATCCGTCCGGAGGGACACATGGTCGTCGACTCGGGCGGCGGCACAACCGACGTCGCCGTCATCTCGCTGGGCGGCATCATCACCGCCAACTCCCTGCGGGTGGCCGGAAACAGCTTTGATGAGGCAATCATCAAGTACATCCAGAACAGCTACAAGCTCGCCATCGGCACCAAGGTCGCCG
Organism: uncultured Clostridia bacterium; assembly: GCA_944388305.1. GTDB lineage: Bacteria > Bacillota > Clostridia > Oscillospirales > Ruminococcaceae > Merdivicinus. The sequence goes on along the minus strand of CALXIG010000004.1, from coordinate 13,662 downwards.
AAAATCTGAAAAAGGAAATCGGCTGCGTCTTTGAGCCGCAGGAAACGGTATCGGCCTCGGTCAAGGGGCGCAACCTGCTGACCGGCTATCCGGAACAGATCACCATCACCCAGACCGAGCTGTTTGAGGTGCTGCGCCCCTTTGCGGCCGAAATCGTGATGGCGGTGCGCAGCGTCCTGGAGCGCACACCCCCCGAGCTGATCGGCGACATCCACGAAAACGGCATCATCCTGACTGGCGGCACCTCGCTGCTGCGCGGCCTCGCCGAGCTGATCGAGGAAAATACCGGCATCACAACCCGCCACGCCGAAGACCCCATCCGTAGCGTCGGCATCGGTACCGGCACCTGCTTTGAGTGCATGAGCGAGCTGAAGGAGGGCTTTGAAAACGCCGCAACCTACTCGCACTGAGCTGCGCGGTTGAACACGCTTTGTATAATAACAGAAAAAATATCGCAGAGGAGCGAATGCCCCCTGCGATATTTCCGTTTCTCTCCGGAAAAGCGCGCCTTTGCGGAAAGTTTCTCTCGAAACCGCTCCGCCTGTCGGGATATCCCGCAATCTCCCGCGGGCCTGAAACGCCGCGGCGTCAATTCCGGCGGGGGTTCCCCGCAGCGGTCGTGCGGGTGAGACAGCCCCGGAGGCGCGAGTTTATCGAGCGCCTGCCGAAACCCGACGCGGGGCATCCTGCCGCGGCGTCAATTCCGGCGGGGGTTCCCCGCAGCGGTCATGCAGACAGGAATTTGGCCAGCGTCCTTCCCAACACGGAAAAATCAATCGGCTTGGAGATGTGCGCGTTCATGCCGGCCGCCACTGTCGCCGCCACATCCTCCGCAAAGGCGTTGGCAGTGACCGCGATGATGGGAACCGACGCCGCGTCGGAGCGGTCCAGCGCCCGGATTGCCCGCGCGGCCTCGCAGCCGTCCAGCTCCGGCATCTGCATGTCCATCAGGATGACGTCAAAAAATCCCTCCGCCGATTCCGCAAACCGCTCGACCGCCTCCCGGCCGTTCCAGGCTTTCGTCACCACCGCACCCTGCATCTGCAAAAGCTCGGCCGCGATCTCCATGTTCAGCTCGTTGTCCTCGGCCAGCAGGATCTGCCGCCCCGACAGATCCGCCTCCTCCAGCGCCTCCATCGGCGGCTCCGAACTGCGCGCAGGGGCGTTCTCCTTCTCTTCGACTGCCAGCGGCAGGACGACAGTAAAGGTGCTCCCCTTGCCAAGCTCGCTTTCGACGTTAATTTCGCCGTCCATTTGCAGCACGATGTTGTGGACAATCGGCATTCCAAGCCCCGTGCCGGTCACTTCCTTCGCTCCGAACCGGGTCTCCCGCTCAAAGGGGATGAAAATCTTCTCGAGGAACTCCTTGGACATGCCGGCACCATTGTCCTGCACGACAAACTTGTACTTGGGATAGCTGCCGGAATCCATCTGGGTGACCGAAAGCAGAATCCGGCCGCCGCGCTGGGTGAACTTCACCGCATTGGAGAGAAGGTTGTTCAGAATCTGCTGGATGCGGAACAGGTCGCCGCTGACGTGGTTGTCCTGAACAGAGATCCGCGTCTCAAAGGTCTTTCCCTGCTCCTTCGCCTGGATGCGGAAAATCTCCGCGCACTCCTCGACGCTTTCCTTCAGAAGGAAGGGCCGGCTTTCGATGCTGAGCTTGCCCTGCTCGAACCGCGACATCTCGAGCACGTCGTTGATCAGCCCGAGCAGATGCTCGCTTGCGCCGTGAATTTTCTTCAGATAATCCGCCATCCGGTCCGGCTCGTTCAGGTGGGTTCCCGCCAGTTCGGACATCCCGATAATGGCGTTTAAGGGAGTCCGCATGTCGTGGGACATGTTGGCGAAAAAGAGATTTTTCGCCGCCACATTCTGCTTCATCGTCTGAAGGGACTCCTTGAGCAGGTGGAACTGATCCAGCTGCCGGCGCTTCTCCTCGTCGATTTCGCGGAAACAGAGGACCGCCTCATCCAGCTCGAGCGATTCGTCAAAGAGCAGCCGGACGTTGATCCAGCAGTATTCGCCGTTGAAAAGCCGCAGAAAATCCCCGCCGTAGTCCCGGACCTTGCGCCGGACCAGGCTGCGGATATTTTCTATCGAAAAGCTTTTGACAAAGTCGCCGTAAGCCTCCGGCTCGATGATCTCCTGGATCACCGCCATGAAATCTGCGTAGCTGCCCTCCTGCGGAATGCGGGAACGGACATAGTCGCTCCCCTTGAGCATGGTGTACCGTTCCTTTTGAAAATTGACCCGGTAAATCGCAAAATAGGAGTTGCCCAGCACCTTGATCGTCTCGTTGGTCAGCGCCATCTGCCGGTTGAGCCGCCCCTCCCGGACCGACATCACCACAGCCAGGGTCAGAAACGCAGCGAAAACCGCCGCATACCAGAGGGCCAGGCTGTCCAGTCCGTTGACCAGATACCGGTAGGGGATCGTGATGATGGAGATCCAGCCGTTTCCGGTGCGGCGGTGAAAGACCGCCCTGCGGATTCCGTCCAGTCCATTGCGGTAAAGGACTTCCCCCTCCCGCTCCTCCGCCTCGGTGAGCAGCCCGCTCACATACGCCTGAATTTCCTCCGGCGTCTGTTCCATGCCGGACTCCCAGTACATCAGCTGCCCGGTGCCGTCGCACAGGAAGAAGGAGCTGCCTTCCGGCAGGCTTTCCATCGCCGTCCACTGGTGAAAATACCGGGGGAAGAGGTCAATAGCCAGAACATCCTCTGTTTCCCCGATTTTCTGGGCGAGGGTGACCACCCGCTGCCCGGTGACGACATCGGTGTAGGCGCCGGTTGTAATAATCTCCCCGTCCGCCTCCAGGGCAAGAAGGTACCAGCCGGCGGAATGCGGGTCAAAGTCGCCTTCTCCCTCCCAGCGGATCGCGGCGGTGAGTTCCCCGCCGATGGCGGCGTACATGTCGATGCCCTCTGCGCCGACCCTTTCCTGCATGTAGGAGAGATATTCCCGCATCCAGGCTTCAATTTTCTCCTGGCTGCTCCCGTCCTTCAGCTCCCCCTCCAGCCACTTGGAGGCGTTTTGCAGCAGCAGCTCATAGGCGTTGATGTTCGCGTCTTCATTGACCGAAAAGCTCTGCACAATCTGCTCCCCCATGATCGAGGCGTTTCGCAGCATCGTCGCCTGCACCCGGCCGATGCTCACCAGGGAGAGGATGACAAAGGCCGCCAGAATGAGGGCAGTAAAAAGTCTTTTCCGGCGCCGTTCCCATTTGATCTGACGTTTCATTTCAGCACCCCGCCGCTCAATCCAGCCGGAACACTTCGGTCAGGAGGGGCTGGGCGCCGGTCTCCGGGTCCATCTCCATGACCATGACGTCCTCCATGTAGCGGTTCCAGCGCGCGACCACCGGGCTTTCCGCCTGCACCCTCGCAGCAAAGTCCCGTCCCTTTTCGCACTCGTAGTAGCCGAACAGCTCATTTCCGGCATTCCAGATGCTGTAATTGCAGATGCCGGCCTCCTTGAGCACCGCCTTCATCTCGGGCCAGATTTCGTCGTGGCGCCGCCGGTATTCAGCGAGCATTCCGTCCCTGACGGTTGCCTTCCATGCGTAGCGTTCCATACAATAAAACCTCCCTTTGGACCTGTGATTCACCCTCATTTTACCGCTTTTCCCGCGGAAATGCAACCCTTTCTCTTTACTTTTGAGGAGAAAACCGTTATACTGTTACTATCAGAAAGCAGGCAGGAACGGAGGGACCGCAATATGAAGCTGACGCCTGTACAGATCTCCCTGGAAGAGACCTGCGCCTATCTGGGCTGCCGGGGAACGCCGCCTCCTGCTCTGGCGCGGCAGGCGGCGGAAGCCGTCCGCATGGCGGCAGAGCTTGCGCGGCCGCGGACTGTCTGGCGGGAGTTCGCCCTTGCGGATCTTCCGCTGTCCGGCCGGGATATCGCGGCCCATCTTGCCGGCTGCCGGCGGGCCGTCCTGCTCGCGGCAACCGTCGGGCAGGAAGCGGAGCGCACGCTGCGCGCGCTTTTCCGCACCGATCCGGCGGCGGCTGTCGCGCTCGACTGTGCCCTGGGCGCCGCGGCGGAAGCGGTGTGCGTCCGGCTTTCGGAGGAAATCGCCGCGGACTATGCCGCGCGCGGAGAGTCGCTGACGCCCCGATTCAGCCCCGGATACGGCGACTTTCCGCTTTCTTTTCAGGAGGAGCTCCTCGCCCGCCTCGACGCCGGGCGCCGCATCGGTCTGACTGTGAGTCCGGACGGACTGCTCCTCCCGCGCAAATCTGTCACCGCCGTCATGGGCATCCTCAAAAACACAGCCGGAACCGCCAGACAGCCGGAACGGTCCGGCTGCCGCGACTGCCCCCGCTACGAAGCCTGCCACATTCGAAAGGAAGGGATTCTCTGTGGAAAATAAACTGACCCGTCTCCTCGCCCGCAAGCCGTTTGTCCTCCTCGACGGCGCGATGGGAACCATGCTTCAGAAGGAGGGCCTCAAACCGGGCGAGCGCCCCGAGCTTTTCGTCCTCCAGCACCCCGAAAAGGTCACCGCCGTCCACCGGCAGTACCTGGAAAGCGGAAGCAACATCCTCTACACCTGCACTTTCGGCGCCAGCCGCCGCAAGCTCGCCAACAGCGGAACGGACCCGCAGACCGTCATCCGCGCCGCCTTTGCCGCCGCCCGGCAGGCCGCTGACGGATTTGCAGGGGAGCGGCCGCTCCTCGCGCTCGACATCGGTCCGATCGGTGAAATGCTGTACCCCGCGGGGATGCTGCGCTTTGAGGAGGCCTATGCGCTTTTTAAGGAACAGCTCCTCGCGGGAGCGGAACTGGGGGCCGACCTTGTCGTCTTCGAGACCATGACCGATCTGGGCGAGCTGCGGGCCGCTGTCCTCGCGGCGAAGGAGTGCACAAACCTCCCCGTCGTCGCGACGATGACCTTTGAAGCGGGCGGGCGCACCTTCACCGGCTGCTCCGCCGCGGCGATGGCCCGGACCATCGAGGGACTCGGCGCCGACGCACTGGGCGTCAACTGCTCGCTGGGGCCGGACGCACTGCTTCCCATCGCGCGGGAGATCGCGGCGTCCACCTCCCTTCCCCTCGTCGTCAAGGCGAACGCCGGGCTGCCTGACCCGCGGGACGGAAGCTACTCCCTCACCCCCGCCCTGTTTGCGCAGCAGATGGCCGCCTTCGCGGAATGCGGGATGCGGCTTGCAGGCGGCTGCTGCGGCACCACCCCCGCCCACATTGCCGCTCTGCGGGACGCGCTCGCGCCCCTCGCCCCCGCGCCGCAGCCCAAACCCGCACCGGCCTTCTGTTCAGCCACCCGAATTCTCCCGGCCGGCGGCGTGCACATCATCGGCGAGCGGCTGAATCCCACCGGAAAAAAACAGTTTCAGCAGGCGCTCCTGGACGGGGATATCGACTACATTCTCGACCAGGGGCTGGAACAGGCCGGTGCGGGAGCGGAACTGCTCGATCTGAACGTCGGAATGCCCGGCGTGGATGAGCCTGCCCTCATGCGGCAGGCGGTCGAGGAACTGCAAAGCGTCCTCTCCCTCCCGCTCCAGATCGACTCCTCCGATCCCGCCGCCATCGAAGCCGGCCTGCGGGCCTTCCACGGGGTCGGCATTGTCAACTCGGTCAACGGCGATGCCGAAACGCTGGAGAAAATTCTCCCCCTGGTCAAAAAATACGGCGCCTTTGTCGTCGGACTCACCCTCGACAGCGCCGGAATCCCCAAAACCGCTGCGGAACGGCTGGCCATCGCCCGCCGCATCCTGGACGCCGCCCTTTCCTACGGCATCCCGCGGGAAAAGGTGCTCATCGACTGCCTCACCCTCACCGTCTCGGCGCAGTAGGACCAGGCGGCGGAAACTCTCCGCGCGGTGCGGCTGGTGCGGGAGGAACTGGGGCTTCAGACCGTGCTCGGCGTCTCCAACATCTCCTTCGGCCTGCCAAACCGGGAGCTTTTAAACGCTGCCTTCCTCTCCGCAGCCCTGGCAAACGGCCTGAACTTCCCCATCCTAAACCCCAACGTCTCTGCCATGACGGATGCGGTCGCCGCCTTCCGGGTACTGCACGGCCTGGATAAAGGCGCAGCGGACTACATCGCCCGCTTTGCCCCGAAGGGCGCGCCCGCTACCCCGCCGAAAGCCGCACCCGCCGAAAGCCGCACCCTGCCCGAAGCGGTTAAGGCGGGGCTGAAGGAGGACGCGCGGGAGATCACCGCCCGGCTGCTGGAAACGCAGGACCCGTTTTCGATCATTGACGGGATGCTCATCCCGGCCCTCGACGAGGTCGGAGACGGGTTTGAGAAGGGAACCCTCTTTCTCCCGCAGCTTCTAAATGCCGCGGCGGCCTCTCAGGAGGCGTTTGAGGTTATCCGCCGGAAAATGGCGGCCTCCGGCGGTGCGCCGGCAAGCCGGGGCAGAATCATCCTCGCCACCGTCAAGGGGGACGTCCATGACATCGGCAAGAATATTGTCAAGGTCCTGCTGGAAAACTACGGGTTCCAGGTCCTCGACCTCGGACGGGACGTGCCGCCCGAAACCATCGTCCAGACGGCTGTCAGGGAAAAGGTCCGTCTGGTCGGGCTGTCCGCCCTCATGACCACCACCCTGAAGAGCATGGCCGAGACCATCCGGCAGCTCCGCGCGTCGGGCCATGACTGCAAAATCATGGTCGGCGGAGCGGTGCTGACCGAACAGTTCGCCGCGGAAATGGGGGCCGACTACTACGCAAAGGACGCCAAGCGTTCGGCTGACATCGCGAAGGAGGTCTTTGGGGAGGAGGAGAAATGAAACCGGTCCGCGAATATCTGAAGGAGCGGCCGCTCCTCTTTGACGGCGCGATGGGCACCTGGTACCGCAGCCTCTATCCCGCCCGGGACCCGCGCTGCGAGCTTGCAAATCTCTCCCACCCCGCCGACGTCCTGGCCATTCACCGCGCCTACCGGGAGGCGGGGGCGGCGGCTCTCAAGACCAACACCTACGGCGCCAACACCGCGGCCCTCATGGCAGATTCCGGTACGGTGCGGGAGATCCTGCGGGCGGGCTATGCCCTCGCGCGGGAAGCTGCGGGAGCGAATGCCTTTGTCTTCGCAGACATCGGTCCCATCCTCCTGCCGGAGGAAGATGCGGCGGCCGAATACCGCCGCATTGCGGCGGTATTTCTCGAAATGGGAGTGGAAAACTTTCTCTTTGAGACCTTTCCCTCCGCGGAGGGGCTGCGGGAAACCTGCGCCTTTATCCGGGAGCAGAAGCCGGACGCCTTCCTGCTCGTCTCCTTTGCAGCCACGCCGGATGGCTTCACGAGACAGGGCCTTCCCGCCCTCCGCCTGGCAAAGGAGGCCGCGGCCTACGCCGACGCGGTGGGACTCAACTGCGTCTCCGGCCCGGCGCATCTGCGCCGTCTGGCCGGCGGACTGCCCGCCGGGACGGTGCGGTCGGTCATGCCAAACTCCGGCTACCCGGCAATCGTCGGGGGACGGACCTATTTTGAAAGCGGCGCAGAGTACTTCGCGGAGCAGATGAGCAAAATCGCGGCTTCCGGCGTGCACATTCTCGGCGGCTGCTGCGGCACCACCCCCGCCCACATCGCGCGGACCGCCGCCCTCCTCACCGCAGCGCGCCCCGCCGGAGAGCCGGTTTCCGTTTCCGGGCCGGCGCAAAAAAAAGCGCCCGCCAACCGGCTGCGCGAAAAACTTGCCGCCGGAAAACGGGTCATTGCCGTCGAGGTGGATCCGCCCGCCGACGCGGACGGCAGTTTTTTCATGGAAGCCGCCGCCCGCCTCAAGGCGGCCGGAACTGACGCCGTCACCATCGCCGACTGTCCCGTCGCGCGGGTGCGGGCCGACAGCTCCCTCCTCGCGGCCAAGCTCAAACGGGAGCTGGACATGGATGCCATCCCCCACATGACCTGCCGCGACCGCAATCTGAACGCGGCAAAGGCTCTCCTCCTCGGTCTCGCGATGGAGGGGGTACAGAACATCCTCGCCATCACCGGCGACCCGATCCCCGGCGCAGAGCGGGAGGAGGTCAAAGCGGTCTACAACTTCAACTCAGCCATGCTGGCCGGATACATCCGCGCGCTCGGCGAGGAGACGCTGCCCGCGCCTTTTCTGATCGCCGGGGCGCTCAATGTCAACGCCCGCAATTTTGACGCGGAGCTTCAAAAGGCGCTGCGCAAAAAAGAAAACGGGGTGGAGCTGCTGATGACCCAGCCTGTCTTCACCGAAGAGGCGGTCCGCAACCTTCGCCGGGCGCGGGAGGAGACCGGCCTGCGCATTCTGGGCGGACTGATGCCGCCGGTCAGCTACCGCAACGCCAGCTTCATGCACAATGAAATCGCAGGCATCCGCCTGTCGGAGGAAATTCTCGCCCGCTATGAGGGACTGGACCGCGAAGCGGCCGGGAAACTCGGCGTTTCGCTCTGCCTCGAATCGGCGGAAAAAATCGCGCCCTGGGTGGACGGCTACTACCTCATCACGCCTTTCCGGCGGATCGACCTCATCGAGGAGCTGGTGCGGGCGCTGCGGTAACCCTTACCGCAGCTTCTTGCTGAAATAGAGGACGAGGTCATCGTCGTTTGCGACCGCCTCCCCCTCCGCGGCCCGGTGATTCCGGTACCACACGCCGCTGCCGTCGGGAATATAGCCGCGCTTGACGTACATCCGCTGGGCAGAACCGTAGCCACTGTGCAGTCCCACTCCGATGGTGACCACATCGTATTCCCGCGCTGCGGCCGCCTCGACCGCGTCCATCAGCGCCGCGCCGATTCCCTGACGCCGGTAGGGGGCGAGCACATTGAAGTCGGTGATTTCCGGCAGGCCGCTCCCCGCGTAAGGGCCGCACTGGGGCGAACGGACGAGGTTCAGGTACCCCGCCGCCGCACCGTCCACTTCGGCGACAAAGGTCAGCCGCTGTCCGGCCGCCTCCTGCTCGATGTACCGCTTCCAGACCTCCGGTTTGGGCTGCCAGCCCTGCGCGGCAAAGCCTGCGCTCAGCGTTTCGATATCCTCTGGTATCATGGAACGAATTTTCATAATCAAACCTCCCTGCATGTGTTCCGTTAAACCCCTCCGGCGAGCAAATACCGCCGGAAGGTTCAACGCTCTCATTATAACAAAGCATTCGGGGAAAATCAACAAAAACATTTTAATATGCTTGCAAAATCTACTGTTTTCCGCTATAATATGAGGGAATCTTACCGATATTGACGGAAAAGGTGGTGCTGGAACAGTTGAGAACCGAAAATCTGGAGGAATATTTAACAAATCTTCTGGCGAAAGACTATGCGCTCTCCGCTTCGGCTGTTCGGGAACAGAAAGGCGGCTGGTCGGCCCGCGCCTACCGGGCGGACGCGGCAGAAGGTTCCTTTTTTGTCAAGATTTACGACAAGGAGGAGAAGTCGTCGGCGCAGTGGACGCGTCACCTGGACTTTTCCCTCCGCTTTGTGCGGCAGATGGAGGAGGGACCTCTGCCCGGACAGGTGCCCTCCCTGGTGCCGGCCGTGAACGGCGGACTCTGGCGGGAGGACGAGCGGTACCTCTGCCTGCTCTACCGCTACATCGAGGGGGAGACGCTCGGGGAACGCCCGCTCACCCGGGAGCAGTCCGCCGGGCTTGGGGCGATCATAGGCAGGCTGCACCGGTTTGTGCCCGCGATGCCGCGCCCGGCCCGCCCCAGCCCTCTGCGTGAAAATTTCCAGCTTCCTTTCGCGGGGCAGCTGATTTCCCTGCTGGAGCAGCCGCATGGCCTTCCGCCGGATCTGGCGGCCATCCTGAACGGCTGCCGCGGACGGCTGCTGGCTCTCTGCGACCATCTGAGCCGTCTGGCGCGGAAGCTGCGCCACGCGCCCTGCCTGATGGTGCCCTGCCATACCGACATTCACGGCTGGAATCTCATACAGGGCGGACAGCTCGTCCTTCTCGACTGGGAAGGGCTCCGGTACGCTCCGCCGGAGGCGGATTTCTTCGCACTGACCGCCCTGCCGCACTTCGACGCCCTCTGGGCCGCCTACCGCGAAGAGCGGCCGGAAGCGGCTCTCAACCGGGAACGGCTTGAATTTTATAGCGTCCGCCGGAAGTGCGAGGATATCTGGGAATTCATCGCCCGCATTCTTTACGACAATCCGGACCCCGCGCTCCGCGCGGAATCGCTGCGGATGCTGCAAAAGGAGTGCGAGACGCTGGAGGAAAGGGGGCCGCTCTATGCGGTCTGAGCAGGAGATGTACCGGCTCTTTCTGGATTTTGCCCGGGAAGATCCCCGCATCCGCGCGGTCGGGATGGAGGGATCGCGCCTGAACCCGCAGGTCACACCGGACGAATTTCAGGACTTCGACCTGACCTACTTTGTGACGGAGCTGGAAGACTTCACGCGGGACGACGGCTGGCTCGACCGCTTCGGAGAGCGGCTCATTCTCCAGAAGCCGGAGGGGATGGAGCTGTTTCCGCCGGAAGAGCCGGGATTTTCCTACCTGATGCTCTTTGCGGATTTCCGCAAGGCCGATCTGACTCTGCGGCCTGCCGGCGACCTGCCCGCCTACCTTGAGGAGGACCGGCTGCGCGCCATCCTCCTCGACAAGGACGGCCGCGCCCCCGCGCTCCCCGCTCCCACCGACGCGGACTACTGGGTGAAACGGCCGACGGCGCGGAGTTTCGACGACTGCTGCAACGAGTTCTGGAATCTCTCCCACTACGTGGTCAAGGGGCTGTGCCGCAGGGAGCTCTTTTACGCCGCCGCCCATCTCGGTGCGATGCGGGAGGAGCTCTTCCGGATGCTCGGCTGGGAGCTGGGGCTGCGGCGCGGTTTCACCTTCGGCCTGGGGAAGGGGCAGAAATTCCTCGGGCGTTATCTCGAGCCGGTGCGGATGCGCCTTCTCGAGGAAAGTTACGGTCTCTCCTCCCTCGAGGAGGCCGCAACAGCGCTCCAAAAGCTCCGAGCGCTGTTTCAGGAGTCTTCCCGCCGGGTGTCGGAGGAAACCGGCTGCTCCTACCCCGACTATGACGAAAAAGTCAGCCGGTATCTCGATTACTATCTGGAAAGGATGAAACAACATGCTTCTGATTCACAACGGAATGGTTAAAACGATGGAAGGGCCCGATATCGCGGGCGGAGACGTGCTTCTCGACAACGGAAAAATTGTTGCGGTCGGAAAGAACCTCGAGGTTCCCGCGGGAACCGAGGTCTTTGACGCGGCGGGCTGCATTGTGGCGCCCGGCTTTGTCGACGGACACTGCCACATCGGCCTGCACGAGGAGATCATCGGGGCCGTCGGCCTTGACATCAACGAGACGACCAGCCCGACCACCCCGCAGCTGCGGGCCATCGACGCCATCAATCCGATGGACGAGGGCCTCTCCGAGGCGCTCAAGGCGGGCGTCACCTGCGCCGTCACCGGTCCCGGCAGCGCCAATGTGGTGGGCGGCACCTTCTGCGCCATCAAAATGTTCGGCAAACGGGTCGACAAGATGATCGTCAAGGACCCGGTCGCCATGAAGATCGCCTTCGGCGAAAACCCCAAACGGGTCTATGGCAGCAAGCAGCAGTCCCCCGTCACCCGGATGGCGACAGCCGCCATCCTCCGCGCCCTCCTTTACAAGGCGCGGGACTATGAGGAAAAATGGGCCGCCTACGAGCGCGGCGAGGCCGAAAAGAAGCCGGATTTTGATCTCCAGCTCGAGGCGATGCGCCCGGTCATCCGCAAGGAGATTCCCCTCAAGGCGCACGCCCACCGCGCCGACGACATCTTCACCGCCCTGCGCATCGCGAAGGAGTTCGACCTCGACATCACCCTCGATCACTGCACCGACGGCGCCCTCATCGCCGATGAGCTGGCCGGGGAGGGCCGCCCCGTCCTGGTCGGTCCGTCGCTCGGCAACAAGTCCAAGGTGGAGCTGGCGAACAAGAGCTTTGAAACCCCCGGCATCCTCAGCCGGACGGGACTTTTGACCGCCATCATCACCGACGCGCCGGTCATCCCCCTCGCCCATCTTCCCCTCTGCGCCGGACTGGCGGTCCGCGCGGGAATGGACGAGCAGGAAGCCTGGAAGGCAATTACCCTGAATCCCGCCAAAATCGCGGGCATTGCGGACCGGGTGGGGAGTCTCGCGCCCGGCAAGGACGCGGATATCGCCGTTTTCCGCGGCAATCCCCTCACCGACATCGCCTATGAGACGGCAGCCGTCTTTGTAGACGGCGTGCGCCGGGTCTGAGACGCGGCTTGTTTGAGAAATCGCAGGGAGGCGGCTGATGGGCCGCCTCCTTTTTGCCTTGCGGTGATGCGCCGTATTCACAGAATCCGTCTTGAAAAGCCGGGAAAAATTTGCTATAATAAAATATTCCCAAATATTTTTGACTTCATCAAAAGGAGTGACCGATTATGATGGACAGACTGCTCGAACTGCTGAATTCCGACGCCCGCATGGATGCCGAAACGCTGGCAGTGATGCTCGATACCACCAGGGAAGATGTGGAGCGCCGCATCGCCAAATATGAGGAAGAAGGCGTCATCCGCGGCTACAAGCCGCTGCTCGATTACGACAAAATCGACACCCAGTATGTGGAGGCGGTCATTGAGCTGCGGGTCACGCCCAAAAAGGACTTCGGCTTTGAGGAAATCGCCAGAAAGATCAGCCAGTACCAGGAAGTCGACAGCGTCTTCCTGATGAGCGGCGGCTACGACCTCCACGTTCAGGTGGTCGGCAAGACCTTCAAGGACGTCGCGCTCTTTGTCGCCCAGCGCCTGGCCGTTCTGGACGGGGTGGTCTCCACCGCCACCCACTTTGTGCTCTCCCGCTACAAGGACCGCGGCGTCAACATGACGGATATGCCCGGCGACGAAAGGGGGAACATCTCGCTTTGATGAATCTGGAATCCATGCTGTCGGAGCGGACGGTCTCCTTAAAACCCTCCGGCATTCGGAAGTTTTTTGACATTGCCAATGAGATGAAGGGCGTCATCGCCCTGGGCGTCGGCGAACCGGATTTTAAAACTCCCTACTCCGTCCGCCAGGCCGCGATTGAAAACCTGCAGCAGGGAAAAACCCGCTACTCCGCGAACGCCGGCCTTATTGAGCTGCGCCGCGCCATCTGCGACTATCTGAAGCGGAAATTCGATCTGGATTACGACAAAAGCACCGAGGTAGTCGTGACCGTCGGCGGCTCGGAAGCCATCGACCTCGCCATCCGCGCCTTTTTAAACCCCGGCGACGAGGTCCTGATTCCCGAGCCGAGCTTTGTCTGCTACGCGCCCATCGTCACCCTGACGAGCGGCGTGCCGGTCATCATCGAAACCCGCGAGGAGGACCGCTTCCGCCTCACCCCGGAACAGCTGGAGGCGGCCATCACCCCCAAAACCAAGATGCTCATCCTCCCCTATCCCAACAATCCCACCGGCGCCGTCATGCGCAGGGAGCACCTGGAGGCCATCGCCGAGGTGCTGCGTCGCCATGACATTGTCGTGCTGTCGGATGAAATTTACGCGGAGCTCACCTACAACGGCCGTCATGTCTCCATCGCCTCCCTTCCCGGGATGAAAGAGCGCACCATCGTGGTCAACGGATTCTCCAAGACCTTCGCCATGACCGGCTGGCGGCTGGGGTACGCGGCAGGTCCTGCCGCCGCCATCAGGCAGATGACCAAAATCCACCAGTACGCCATCATGTGCGCCCCCACCACCGCCCAGTACGCCGCT
>CALXIG010000003.1 GCA_944388305.1 uncultured Clostridia bacterium | reverse complement strand
TCATCCGCATCCCGGCGAGCGTGCATTTCGGCAAGGCGAAATCCTGAATTAACAGAAAAACCGGAGACGATTTCCTCATCGTCCCCGGTTTTTTGTGGAATTCTGGCGGGTCAGAGATTGGAGCCGTTCCAGCCCCAGTCGGACACTTCCGCATACTTGACGTAGACCCGCGCAGGGTCCAGCTTGAGCTCCTCCGCGAGGATGGCGGTCAGGGCCGCTGTCATTTTGCCGTAGGCGGCAGCAGGGGCCTTGCCGAAGAGGGCGACCTCCACCATTGCGGCAGGGGCGCTGTTGTCTCCCCGGAACCAGAGCCGGCAGTTGTCGGAAAATTCCACCATCAGCCAGTTTTCGGTCTTGCCGGGCAGGTTTTCAATCGCCCTGCCGAATTTTTCCTTGAGGACAAGCTCCTGATTCGCTGTCAGCGAGTCGCTCAAATGGGCGTGGATATAGGGCATTTTTGTCATCCTTTCTGTATATTGATCGAAAAAAATACTTTTCGGATACTGCTAGAAGGCCCAGTTTCCGTCAACAAAGACCGGGACGGCCTTCCCGTCCCGGGTATAGCCGGTGACGGTGAGGTCGGGCGTGCCGATCATGAAGTCGACGTGGGCGGCGGAGTCGTTGAGGCTGTGCGCCGCAAGCTCGGCATCGCTCATCGCAAGGCCGCCTTCCAGACACTCGGGGAACCCCTTGCCGAGGGCAAAGTGGCAGGCTGCGTTTTCGTCAAAAAGGGTGTTGTAGAAGAGAATGCCCATCTCCGAGATGGGGGAGCAGGCCGGAACGAGGGCGACCTCGCCGAGGTGGGACGCGCCCTCATCGGTTTCCAGGATGGATTCGAGCACCTCGCGGCCCGTCTCCGCCCCGAAATCCACCACTCTGCCGCCCTCAAACCGCAGCCAGAAGCGGTCGATCAGGCTGCCCTGATGGTTGAGGGGCAGGGCGCTGTAAACGGTGCCGTCGGCGCGTCCGCGATCCGGCGAGGCGAAGATCTCCTCGGTCGGCATGTTGGGGAAAAAGCGCACACCGTCGGTTGTCTCGGCGCCGCCGCCCGCCCAGCAGTGCCCGGCCGGCATCCCGACAGTGAGGTCGGTGCCGAGGCTGTTCCGGTAGTGCAGGCGGTCGAGCTGGAGGGCGTTGAGGGTGCGGATGCGCTCCTGAAAGCTCTTGTGGTGCGCCTCCCAGGCGGCGACGGGGTCATTGGCCTCCTCGACCCGGACGGCTTTGAGGATGGCGGCCCAGAGGCGGCTGACCGCTTCCTCCTCCGGCAGGCCGGGGAAAACCTTGCAGGCCCACTTTGGGGAAGGGGCGGCGGCGATGCACCAGCGGTTCTTCGCCAGGTCGAGGCCGTCGTAGAAGGGCTTGCAGGCGGTGTGAGCGGCCCTGACCCAGGCGGACGCCTTTTTGGGATCGATGCCGGACATGGCGTCGGGGTCGGCCGCGTCGATGGTGAGGAAGCAGGCGCCTGCGGCGGCGTAGCCGTTGTTGTAGGCGGAGAACCACTCCGGGACCTCCTCAAACCGGGAGAGGGGTGCGTGCTCGTATTTGAGCCGCTGCACCGCCTCGTCGCTCCAGCGGACGACAACCTCGCAGGCTCCCGCCGCATAGGCGGCTTCGGCGACCATGCGGACAAGCGGCGCCGTTTCGATGAGGGCGTTTACGCAGACAACCTGTCCCTCTTTCACGCTGAGTCCCGATTTTACGATCAACTCTGCGTATTTTCTGAGCAAAATATCAAAATTCATGGGAGTTTTCCTTTCCAGCGGCATTCAATCGACATCATAATAGTAGAACTGGAGCGGGAAGGCGAAGAGGTTGCGCTCCCACTCGCCCGTCGCCTCCACATAGACCTTCACCGTCGTGTCCAGCCCGATCCGCTCGTACAGGGTGGAGAAATCGACGATCCAGTAGAGGTTTTCTTCATCCAGATAAAACGGGAGCTCGAAGCCGTCCCCGGTCCGGATGGAGGAGGGGATGGCGGTCGGATAGTCGAAGTAGAGCTCCATGAGGAAGCGGTCCTCGCCGAGGTCCTCGTTCACACCGCAGATCATGATGTTCATTTCATCGGCGAAGTAGTCCTCTACCGCCCGTTCCGACCGGCGGAATGGGGCGGACTCCTCATCCAGCAGGTCGTACTGCTCGAGGAGGATGGCTTCGGTGCGGGCGGTCCCGCCTAAGCTCAGGTCCCGGAACTTTAAAAACTGCCGGGGTTCCCGGCGGGCTTCGTGGAGGGAGTAAAAACCGTAGGCGTTCGCCAGCAACGAGGCGGCGAGCAGCACCGCCAGGACGGCGAGGATGCGGGACCAGAATTTCGGGAGAGCTGGGATGCGCATAGCGGTTCCTCTTTTCGGAATTTCAGCCGGTTTGCAGCATACTTTCAATCTTCGCGTAGAGGCCGGGGAAGCGTTTTTTCATGCTGACCGGCCGGAAGGACTGGGCATCCACCCAGCCGTGGAGGGTCGAGCCGGTGCAGACCGGCTTTTCCTCTCCGCGGCGGACAATCTCATAGCCGAAGCGGATGCGGGCGGGGGAGAGCTCGAGCACCCGGCAGCGGACGAGGAGCTCGTCCTCATACCGGGAAACGCCGGTGTAGCGGCACTCGAGCTGGGAGAGCGGGGTCATGATCCCCATTTTTTCCAGCTGGGAGTAGGTGAGGCCCAGCTGCTTTATCCAGTCGGTGCGGGCCATTTCGAACCAGATGGGGTAGACCGAATGGTGGGTGATGCCCATCTGGTCCGTCTCGGCGTAGCGGACGGTGACGGGGGTTTCGGTAATCAAGAAATTCCTCCTTTCCGCGTGCGGAATCGCTGTAAGGGGAAATTACTTTCCGGCTTTGAATTTCGCGTAAGCGGCCCGCAGCTCCTCCGCCTTCTGTTCGGGGCAGGTGGGGTTGCACCAGGCGCCGGCGCCGGTCTCGGAGGAGGCGAAGAACTGCTGCTTGTCGGCGGCACGCATGGGCGGGAAGAACTCCACGTGGAAGTGGTATTCCGGATGCTCGCCGCTGTTGACCGGGCCGTTGTGCATGCACATCATGTAGGGGAAGGGCATGTCAAAGAGGGAATCGTACATCCCGGCGCAGTCGCGGATGGTCTCGCCCAGGGCGTCGAGCTCTGCGGGTGTCATGCGGCCGATGTCCTCTACATGGCGGTTGGCGGTGACGTGGACGCCGTAGGTGATGGGGGAGAAGAAGGGGACGTAGACGGTGAAGTGTTCGTTCTGGAAGATGATGCGGCGGCCGTCCGCCTTTTCCTGGGCGAGCAGCTCGCAGAAGAGGCACTTGCCCTCCTTCTGGTAGTATTCGCCCGCGCCTTCCAGTTCTTCCTGGATCTTTTTGGGGAGGAAGGAGTAGCCGTAGGCCTGGCCGTGGGGATGGGGCATGGTCACGCCGACGACGTCGCCGCGGTTTTCAAAGAGGAAGACGTACTTGATCTGGCTGTCCGACTTCATGTCGTCAAAGCACTCCCGCCACATTTTGGAGAGCTTGTGGACATGGCTGTCGTCGAGATCTTTGAGGAAGGCGCGGTGCTGGTCGGAGTAGAGGAGCACCTCGCACTTGCCGTAGCAGGGACGGGTCTCAAAGAGGCCGCCGGCCACATCGTCGGGCTCAGGCGGGTCCTGCCGCAGGGCGGGGAAGTCGTTGGGATAGCGGAGGACGTCGAAGCCTCCGTCCGGCACTTTGCCGGAGCCGGGGCAGAAGGGGCACCAGTCCCTGGGCATCTGGGGGCGGGCCTGCCGGTGGGAGGCGACCATGACCCAGTCTTTGGTGATGGGGTTGTAGCGCAGTTCAGCCATGAAAAACATCCTTTCTGTATAAAAATGTCAAAATATAACGAAATGAAGGAGGATCAAAGCACCCGTGTGCCGCCGGCCGGACGGATGGAGAGGACGTGGCAGCTGCCTTCGCCGAAGACCGCCTCGATCTCGCGGCGGAATTCCGGGAGCTTGTCAAAGGGGACGAAATTCTGGGTGGTGCCGCCGAAGCCGCCGCCGTGGACCCGCCAACTTCCGCAGCCTGCAAGGATGCGCTCGGCGATGGCGAGGGCGATGCTCATGCCCTGCTCGGCGGGAGCGGGGTTCGCGTAAACGTTCTGGAGGTAGCGGAAGGAGGAGTTGCCCGATTCGATGATGAGGCGATTGAAGGCGGCGTAGTCCTTTTTACGGATCGCCTCGACGATCTCGCCGACCCGCTCGTTTTCGTTGATGAAGTGGAAGGCGCGCAGAAAGGCGCGATCGCCGAACTGTTCCCGGATAGGCTTTGCGTTGTCGAGCAGCTCGCGGATGGTCACGCCGCGGAGAACTTCCCTGCCGAAGAAGGAGGCGACCTGTTTCATCTCGGCGGGGATGGCGGCGTATTCGTGGGTGAGGTCGGAGTGGTTGCCGCCCACATCGACGATGCAGAGGGCGCAGCCCATGTCGGCGAGGTCAAAGTCCATCTTTTCAATGACCGGGCGCTCGGTGTCGGCAAAGTCGATGGTGATGGCGCTGCCGACCGAGCTCGCCATCTGGTCCATCAGGCCGGATGGCTTGCCGAAATAGACGTTTTCGGCGTACTGGGCAAACTGGGCGATCTCGACCGGGCTGACAGCCCCGTCATTGTAGGTGTGGCTCAGGATGGTGCCGACCAGCACCTCAAAGGCGGCCGAGGAGGAGAGCCCCGAGCCCTTGAGGACGTTGGAGGTGGTGTAGGCGTCGAGGCCGCCGGTTTGATACCCCTTCTGGAGGAAGCGGGCGGCGGTGCCGCGGATGAGGGAGATGGCCTTGTTGTCCTCCTCCGCCCGGATCTCCAGGTCGTTGATGTCGACGGTGTCCATCCGGTAGCCGCGGGACTTGATGCGGATCAGAGGGGAGTCGTTGGCCGAGACGACGGCGATGACGTCGAGATTGACGCTCGCCGCGACGACACGGCCGCGGTTGTGGTCGGTGTGGTTGCCGGCGATCTCGGTCCGGCCGGGCGCGGAGAAGAGGGAGAGGTTGTCCCGGTCGCCGTAAAGGGCGGTAAATTCATCGACCGCTTCGGTATAGCGGGCTTCCTGCGCCTCGACCTGGTCCGCGCCGTAGAGCAGCGTGAAGGTGGAGTCGAGATTTCCTTCGGCGATCCATTGTTTGAGAGCAGCAGCGTTCATGAGGTTGCCTCCTTTTGGCGTTGCAGAATATGGAAAATGAAATGCGGATAAAAGGGGAGAAGTAAAAAGTGACACGGTTTTTGGCGGATAAAGTTCGGCAAAATCGTGCAAACTTCCCATTTCTATCATACCGCAAAATCCCTGCCTTCCGCAACGGGCGGAAGTATCCGAAATATGGATTTATCTTGCATTCCCCCTGTTTTTGCGGTATAATATTGCTATAGAAACCGCGTTGCGGGCGGGACGGCCGGGAGGGAAAACGGATGGAGCGGGATTTCTTCAAATATTCCTATAAAATTTCCGGGAAGGAAAATCTTTCGCTCAATGTGTACAATACCGGCTACCAGCACTGCGAGGCCGGCTACACCTGGGGTCCTGCGACCCGCGATCACTACCTCATCCATCTGGTTACCGAGGGAAAAGGACGGCTGACCGTCCCGGAGGGCAGCTTTGAGATCGGGCCGGGCGGACTGTTCCTCATCCGTCCCGGAGAGCTCGCCACCTACACCGCCGATCCGGCGGAGCCCTGGATCTACTGGTGGGTCGGATTCAACGGCACCGAGGCGCACCGCCTCGTCCACTCCACCTCCTTTTCCGGCAAAGTCCGGGTCCTTTACCCGCAAAACGGGGAGGAGATCCGCCGCAGGCTGCTCGACATTTATAACGCCCGCGGCAGTACGCCGGGCTGTGAGTCGCGGATGCTGGGGCGGCTCTACCTCTTTCTCGGGGAGCTGATGGAGCAGCTCCCGGCTGCGCGCACCACCACCGCGCGGCAGTATGTCGACAAGGCGGCCGCCTTTATCAGCCGCAATTTCAGCCGGGATATCACCATCGGGGAGGTCGCCTCCTACACCGGCATCAGCGAAAGCTATCTCTACCGCGTTTTTTCCGCCGAGCTCGGGCTCGCGCCCGCTCAGTTTCTCATCCGTTACCGCATCTCAGAGGCCGCCGCCCTGCTGCGGGGCTCCTCGCTGACTATCGGGGAGGTTGCGGCCTCCTGCGGGTTCCGGGACCCGCTGTATTTTTCCCGCGTTTTCCGCCGGATTCAGGGTGTTTCTCCGCGGGAGTACGCCCGCAGGGCGGTGGAGGGCGGCGAGTAGCGCATAGATGGGAGAAATCTGCCAAAAATGCCTAAAAAGAGGCGGGGATTTTTTCTGCCGTTTGGCCGCATAAATGCGAAAATTTCTGTTGACAGGCTGGACATCCCGGTGTATAATGATATAATGTATCAAAATGGAATTTTACGCCTGTTTCCATGGCAACTGTGAATTTTGATACAAAGAACGTATAGTAGTTTGTGCAAAGAACATATTGACTTTCGGGGAGAGATTATGATATTTGCACAAAGAGGTGTGGAGGACGTAGATCAGAAAACAGGTTTTTGCTTTTTGCGGCGGCGAGCGCCGGGGAGGGCAAAAACTTGTGTTTTGCGTTCTCAAATAGATGAATGGAGTGATGAAAGCCTATGGTGAATGTCAAGCCTGTGCAGCTCGGAAAAAACACCCGTATGAGCTTTGCCCGCATCCGTGAGGTCCTTGAGATGCCAAACCTCATTGAGGTGCAGGTGAATTCCTACAAGTGGTTTTTAAATCAGGGGCTCAAGGAAGTGTTTGAGGACATTTCCGCGATCACTGATTACACCGGCAACCTTGTTCTTGATTTCATTGACTACCGTCTGGAGGACACCCCAAAATACTCGGTCACCGAATGCAAGGCGCGCGACGTGACCTATGATGCCCGTCTTTATGTGAAGGCCCGCCTGCTCAACAAGGAGACCGGCGAGGTGAACGAGCAGGAAATCTTTATGGGAAATTTCCCGCTGATGACCGAAAGCGGCACCTTTATCATCAACGGCGCCGAGCGGGTTATCGTCTCTCAGCTGGTCCGGTCGCCCGGCGTTTATTACGATGACGCCTTTGACAAAACCGGCAAAAAGCTCTTCAAATCCACCGTCATCCCCAATCGCGGCGCCTGGCTCGAGTACGAGACCGATTCCAGCGATATTTTCTATGTCCGCATCGACAAAAACCGCAAGATTCCGATTACCGTCTTCATCCGCGCCCTGCTGCGCGTCCGCGACGACGTGACCTACGAGCAGGTTTCCGACAACTATAAGTGCGCTCTCACCGACAACATGGGCACCGACGCCGAGGTTCTGGACATTTTCGGCGATTCCGACACCGTGGTCGCCACCCTGCAGAACAAGGACACCACCAAAAACGGCGACGAGGCGCTGCTGGAGGTCTACCGCAAGCTCCGTCCCGGCGAGCCGCCCACCCAGGAGTCGGCCATCAAGCACCTGGTGCCCCTGCTCTTCGACGACCGCCGCTATGACCTCTCCAAGGTCGGCCGCTACAAGTACAACAAGAAGCTCGCGCTGGGCGTGCGCATTGCCGGCCAGACCCTCGCGCAGCCGGTCGTCAACGAGCTGACCGGCGAAATCATCGCCGAGGAGGGCGAGCTGCTGACCCGCGAAAAGGCCAAAATGATCGAGCGCGCCGGCGTCGACACCGTCTATATCCGCACTGAAAAGAAGGACATCAAGGTCATCTCCAATGGCATGGTCGACCTGGCTGACTTTATCGACCTTTCCAATTCCGACCTCGAGGTCAAGGAGAAGGTTCGCTTTAAGGTGCTCAAGGAGCTGCTGGAGGAGACGGAGGACAACGACATCCGCATCGAGCTGGTCAAGATGAACATGCACCGGCTCATCCCCAAGCACATCATCAAGGACGACATCATTGCGACCATCAATTATATCAACTGCCTCGCCTACGGCCTCGGAACGGTCGACGACATCGACCACCTCGGCAACCGCCGCATCCGTCCGGTCGGTGAGCTGCTCCAGAATCAGTTCCGCATCGGCTTCTCCCGCATGGAGCGGGTCATCCGCGAGCGCATGACTCTTCAGGCGCAGGAAAACGGCGTCGTCACCCCGCAGGCCCTCATCAACATCCGTCCGGTCGTGGCCGCCATCAAGGAGTTCTTCGGCTCCTCGCCGCTCTCCCAGTTCATGGACCAGACCAACCCTCTGGCGGAGCTGACCCACAAGCGCCGCCTGTCCGCCCTCGGCCCCGGCGGCCTGTCCCGTGACCGCGCCTCCTTTGAGGTGCGCGACGTCCATTACTCCCATTATGGACGCATGTGCCCCATCGAGACCCCCGAAGGTCCCAACATCGGTCTGATTTCCTACCTCGCGACTTTCGGCCGCATCAACGAGTACGGCTTTATTGAGGCGCCTTACCGCCGGGTGGACAAGGAAACCGGCACCGTCCTCGACGAGGTCGACTATATGACTGCCGACGTGGAGGACGAGTTTGTCGTCGCCCAGGCCAATGCCCCCCTCACCGAGGACAACCATTTCGCCAACCCCCGCGTCAGCGGCCGTTACCGCGACCAGATCCTCGAGGTGGACAGCAAGCGGGTCGATTACATGGACGTTTCGCCCCGCATGATGGTTTCTGTTGCGACCGCCATGATCCCCTTCCTGGAAAATGACGACGCGAACCGCGCGCTGATGGGCGCAAACATGCAGCGCCAGGCTGTACCGCTGCTCGTCACCGATTCTCCCATTGTCGGCACCGGCATCGAGTATAAGGCGGCGGTCGACTCCGGCGTCTGCGTCCTCGCCAAGGAAAGCGGCGTGGTTGAGACGGTCGACGCCCGCGAGATTGTCATCCGCGGGGATGACGGCGAGCTGCACCGCTATCCCATTATCAAGTTCATGCGCTCCAACCAGGGCACCTGCATCAACCAGCGCCCCATCGTCTCCGCCGGTGAGCGGGTGGAAAAGGGCCAGGTGATCGCCGACGGCCCCGCCACCAGCAACGGCGAGATCGCGCTGGGCAAGAATGCCCTCATCGGTTTCACCACCTGGGAGGGCTACAACTACGAGGACGCCGTTCTCTTAAATGAAAAGATCGTCCGCGAGGACGTTTATACCTCCATCCATATCGAGGAGTATGAAACCGAAACCCGCGATACCAAGCTCGGGCCGGAGGAGATTACCCGCGATATTCCCAACGTCGGCGAGGACGCTTTGAAGGACCTCGACGAGCGCGGCATTATCCGTATCGGCGCCGAAGTCCGTGCGGGCGATATCCTGGTCGGCAAGGTTTCTCCCAAGGGTGAAACCGAACTGACCGCTGAGGAGCGCCTGCTGCGCGCCATCTTCGGCGAGAAGGCCCGCGAGGTGCGCGATACCTCTCTGCGCGTGCCGCACGGCGAATACGGCATCATTGTCGACGTCAAGGTCTTTACCCGTGAAAACTGCGATGAGCTGGCCGCTGGTGTCAACACCGTCGTCCGCTGCTATATCGCCCAGAAGCGCAAAATTTCGGTCGGCGACAAGATGGCCGGCCGCCACGGCAACAAGGGCGTTGTTTCCCGCATTCTGCCGCAGGAAGATATGCCCTTCCTGCCCGATGGCACCCCGCTGGACATCGTTCTGAACCCTCTGGGCGTTCCGTCCCGTATGAATATCGGACAGGTGCTCGAGGTGCACCTCGGCTACGCCGCCAAGGCGCTCGGCTGGAAGGTCATGACCCCCGTCTTTGACGGCGCGCACGAGGAGGACATCCGCGCCTGCCTGCGCGAGGCCGGCCTCGACGAGGACGGCAAGACCGTTCTTTACGACGGCCGCACCGGCGAACCGTTTGACAACCGCGTCACCGTCGGCATTATGTACTTCTTAAAGCTCCACCACCTGGTCGACGACAAGATCCACGCCCGTTCCACCGGCCCGTACAGCCTTGTCACCCAGCAGCCGCTCGGTGGTAAGGCCCAGTTCGGCGGCCAGCGCTTCGGCGAGATGGAGGTCTGGGCGCTGGAGGCTTACGGTGCCGCCTACACCCTCCAGGAGATCCTGACCGTCAAGTCGGACGACATTGTCGGCCGTGTCAAGACCTACGAGGCGATTGTCAAGGGCCACAACG
This sequence comes from uncultured Clostridia bacterium, assembly GCA_944388305.1. Lineage (GTDB taxonomy): Bacteria > Bacillota > Clostridia > Oscillospirales > Ruminococcaceae > Merdivicinus. The sequence continues at coordinate 5,167 of CALXIG010000003.1, read as the reverse complement.
TGCCCCAGTCCGGCACGCCGGAGTCCTTCCGCGTCCTGATTAAGGAATTGCAGTCCCTCGGCCTCGACGTCAAGGTCCTCGACCGCGACAACCAGGAGATCGACCTCAAGCAGACTTACGAGGACGATGAGAACCTCAGCTTCCGCAGCGCGGAGGAGTCTGACTACGATGAACTCAATCAGTATGTCGACGATGCAGGCGACCCCGACGACGATGAGGACGAGGACGCCGCGGACTCCGACGATTTCGACGGCGGTCTGAACGACGATTTTGACGACGCCGACGACGGCATGGACTTTGCCCTCGACAGCGGCGATGTGGATGATGATTTTTAATGGAAGAAGGGGTAGCAATTGGAATTTAACGTATTTGAGTCCATCAAGATCGGCCTCGCTTCGCCCGAACAGATCCGCGCCTGGTCCCACGGCGAGGTCAAACGGCCGGAAACCATCAATTACCGCACCCTGAAACCGGAAAATGAGGGCCTTTTCTGCGAGCGCATCTTTGGGCCGACCAAGGACTGGGAGTGCCACTGCGGACGGTATAAGCGCCTGCGCTTCAAAGGCAAGGTCTGTGAAAAGTGCGGCGTCGAGGTGACCCGTTCGGCGGTGCGCCGCGAGCGGATGGGCCACATCGAACTGGCTGCTCCCGTTTCCCACGTCTGGTACTTCCGGGGGATTCCCTCCCGGATGGGCCTGATTCTCGATATTTCCCCCCGCCGGTTGGAGGAAGTCCTCTATTTCGGCAAATATGTTGTGGTCGACCCCGGCCGCACCGGTCTCGACAAGGGCCAGCTCCTCTCCGAGAAAGAGTACGGCGAACTGCGCGAAAAGTATGAGGATGATTTTAAGGCGGGCATGGGCGCCGAGGCCATCAAGGACCTGCTCGCCACCGTTGGCCTTTCCAACGAGGACAGCGTCCGCAAGCTCGAGCTGATGCACCGCGCCCGCGGGCTGGAGCTGGAGATTCGCGCTCTTTCCTCCCGCACCGGCGAGGATGTCGCCGCGCAGCGGACTGAAATGGAGGCGGAGCTCGCCCGGCTGAAGGAGGAAATCAATGCCTTCAACGGCCTGGAGCCCCTCTCCGTGGAGCTGAAAAAGCAGCTCAATGACGCGAGCGGCCAGAAAAAGATCCGCATTCTCAAGCGGCTGGAATGCGTCGAGGCCTTCCGTCTCTCCGGCAACAAGCCGGAGTGGATGGTGCTGGACGTTCTTCCGGTCATCCCGCCCGACATCCGGCCGATGGTCCAGCTCGACGGCGGCCGCTTTGCGACCTCCGACCTGAACGACCTCTACCGCCGGGTCATCAACCGCAACAACCGCCTTCAGCACCTGCTGGAGCTGAATGCCCCCGATATCATCGTCCGCAATGAGAAGCGGATGCTCCAGGAGGCGGTCGACGCCCTCATCGACAACGGCCGCCGCGGCCGCCCTGTCACCGGGCCGAACAACCGTCCCCTCAAGTCCCTCTCGGATATGCTCAAGGGCAAGCAGGGCCGTTTCCGTCAGAACCTTCTGGGCAAGCGCGTCGACTATTCCGGCCGTTCGGTTATCGTCGTCGGACCCGAGCTGAAGATGTATCAGTGCGGCCTCCCCAAAGAGATGGCCCTCGAACTCTTCAAGCCCTTTGTCATGAAGCGGCTGGTGGAAACCGCCGTAGCCAACAACATCCGCTCCGCCCGCAAGATGGTGGACCGCGCCCGTCCCGAGGTCTGGGATGCCCTGGAAATCGTCATCAAGGACCACCCCGTCCTCTTAAACCGCGCGCCGACCCTGCACCGCCTGGGTATTCAGGCGTTTGAACCGGTTCTCGTCGAGGGCCGCGCGCTCAAGCTGCATCCGCTGGTCTGCACCGCCTACAACGCCGACTTTGACGGCGACCAGATGGCGGTTCATGTCCCGCTGTCCGCCGAGGCGCAGGCGGAGGCCCGCTTCCTCATGCTGGCAGCCAATAACCTCTTAAAGCCCTCCGACGGGCGTCCGGTTACAGTTCCCACCCAGGACATGGTCCTCGGTTCCTACTACCTGACCCTCGTCAAGGACGGAGAGCCGGGCGAGGGCAAGGTCTTCCGCGACGTCAACGAGGCGCTGATGGCCTACCAGGACGGCGTCGTTACCCTCCACGCCAAGATCAAGGTCCGCATGACCAAAGGAAGTCAGAGCCGCATCATCGACACGACGGTCGGCCGCCTGATCTTCAACGATCCCATCCCTCAGAACCTCGGCTTTGTCGACCGCACCAAGCCGGAAAACCAGTTTGAGCTGGAGGTCTCCTTCCTGGTCACCAAAAAGACACTGGGCAAGATCATCGAGCGCTGCATCAAGATCCACGGCACCGCCAACTCCTCCGAGGTCCTTGACCGCATCAAGGCGCAGGGATACAAGTACTCCACCCGAAGCGGCATCACCGTCGCCGTCTGCGACGCGACCGTCCCGGAGGAGAAAAAGGAAATCATCGCGGAGGCTGAAAAGGCCAACCTCAAGGTTGTCCGGCAGTACGAGCGCGGTCTGATCACCGCGACCGAGCGGACCAATCACGTAATTCAGATCTGGAACGACGCAACCGACCGGGTCACCGAGGCGTTCCAGAAAAACCTTGACAAGTTCAACCCCATTTACATGATGGCGGACTCCGGTGCGCGAGGCTCCATCAACAACCTGCGCCAGCTTGCCGGTATGCGCGGCCTGATCGCAAATACCGCCGGCGCCACCATCGAAATGCCCATTCGCGCCAACTACCGCGAGGGCCTCAACATCCTCGAATACTTCATCTCCTCCCGCGGCGCCCGCAAAGGCCTGGCCGATACTGCGCTCCGCACCGCTGACTCCGGTTACCTCACCCGCCGCCTGGTCGACGTCTCGCAGGACGTCATCATCCGCCAGAACGACTGCGGCACCACCGAGGGAATCTGGGTGCACGATATCCGCGAGGGCAACGAGCTGATCGAATCGCTCTCCGAGCGCCTGCAGGGCCGTTACCTGGTCGAGGATTTCTGCGATCCCAACACCGGCGAGGTCCTCGTCTCCAAGGATAAGATCATGGACGACAAGGATGCGGAGAAGATCTGCGCTACCGGCGTGGAGCAGGTGAAGATCCGCTCTATCCTCACCTGCCGTTCCACCCAGGGAATCTGCGCTCACTGCTACGGCGCCAACCTCGCGAACGGCAAGCCCGTCGCGGTCGGCGAGGCGGTCGGCGTCATCGCCGCCCAGTCCATCGGCGAGCCCGGCACCCAGCTGACCATGCGTACCTTCCACACCGGCGGTATCGCAAACGCCGAGGACATCACCCAGGGTCTTCCCCGCGTCGCCGAGCTGTTTGAGGCCCGCAAGCCCAAAAACAGCGCCATTCTCACCGAGATTCCCGGCACCGTCCGCTTCGATGAGGAAAAGCATCAGCGGGTCATCGTTGTCCACAACTCCACCGAGGAAAAGCACTACCCCATTCCCTATGGCTTTAAGATCAAGGTCCAGGAAGGACAGACGGTCGGCATCGGCGACTCCCTGACCGAGGGCGCCATCAACCCGCACGACCTGCTGGCCGTCAAGGGCGAGCAGGATATGCAGAATTACCTCATCGCCGAGGTGCAGAAGACTTACCGCCTCCAGGGCGTTGATATCAACGACAAGCACATCGAGGTCATCGTCCGGCAGATGATGAAGAAGGTCCGGATTATCAGCCCCGGTTCGACCGAGCTGCTGTCCGGCTCCATCATGGACCGCGGAGATATCTATCAGGAAAACCGCCGCCTCGAGGAGCGCGCCGCCGCCGGGGAGGAGGGCATCCAGCTCATCACCTATGAGCCGGTTCTGCTCGGTATTACCAAAGCCTCCCTTGCGACTGACAGCTTCCTCTCCGCCGCCTCTTTCCAGGAGACGACCAAGGTTCTGACCGAGGCCGCCATCAAGGGCAAGGTGGACCACCTGATGGGCCTGAAGGAGAACGTCATCATCGGCAAGCTGATCCCCGCCGGCACCGGTATGCCCTGCTACAACGACGTGCAGGTCGTTCCGGTCAAGCAGGAGGTCGAACCGGTCGAGATTCTCTGATCAATTCCCACAAAAACGCAGAAAAAAGCAGGGGCGGATTCGTCTCTGTTTTTTTCTGAGCAGGTGTTGACAAGCTTTCTAATTCATGTTAAAATAAACAAGTATGCTAGGGGTGGATTCTCCCCTTCTGGCATCAGAATAAAAGTAAGGAGGTGCCATATGCCAACCTTTAACCAGCTTGTTAGAAAAGGCAGAGAGATGCAGGAGGTCAAGTCCACTGCACCGGCGCTGAACCGCGGCTACAACTCTCTGGCGAAGAGACCCACCGATCAGAGCTCTCCCCAGAAACGCGGCGTCTGCACCGCAGTCAGAACCCAGACCCCCAAGAAGCCGAACTCCGCGCTTCGTAAGATCGCAAGAGTCCGGCTCAGCAACGGGATGGAAGTTTCCGCTTATATTCCCGGCGTCGGACACAATCTGCAGGAGCACTCCGTTGTGCTCATCCGCGGCGGCCGTGTCAAGGACCTGCCCGGTGTGCGTTACCACATCATCCGCGGCACTCTGGATACCCAGGGCGTCAACGGAAGAATGCAGGGCCGTTCCAAGTACGGTGCCAAGCGTCCGAAAGCTGGTGCGAAGAAGTAAGCTTCCGGCAGTTGCTGGGAACCTTTCGGCTGATGGCAGCTTTTTTTCATAATGCAGACACGTGTTGTGCAAAAAAGGCTTCTGTTGCGCTGACGAGGGTTTTTACTTTCGAGTACCGATGAATTCATTCTATGAAGGAGGGAAGTAAAGTGCCAAGAAGAGGTCAAATTGCAAAACGCGATGTTTTGCCCGATCCGATGTACAATTCCAAGCTCGTTACCCGTCTGATCAACAACGTGATGTATGACGGCAAAAAGGGCGTGGCGCAGAAAATTGTTTACGGTGCCTTTGAGATCGTAAACGAAAAAACCGGCAAGGATGCCCTGGAGGCTTTCCAGGAGGCTCTCGAAAACATTATGCCTGTTCTCGAGGTCAAGTCCCGCCGCGTCGGCGGCGCCACCTATCAGGTCCCCATGGAAGTCCGTCCCGAGCGGCGGCAGACCCTGGGCCTGAGATGGCTCACCACCTATTCCAGAAGCCGTTCCGAGAAGACCATGAAGGAGCGTCTCGCCGGCGAGATTCTGGACGCGCTC
>CALXIG010000002.1 GCA_944388305.1 uncultured Clostridia bacterium | reverse complement strand
GGGAGATGATGAAGGCGGCGTCCTTGCCCAGGCCGTTGAGGATAACGCGCAGGGGTTTGGTGCGGACCTTGTTGGCGTTGAGGGCGATCTTGATCGCGCCCTCAGCGGCGGCGAAGGACTCGTGGCCGGCCAGGAAGGCGAAGCACTCGGTCTCTTCGCTCAGCAGCATTTTGCCGAGGTTGCCGTGGCCGAGGCCGACCTTGCGGTTTTCGGCGACAGAGCCGGGGATGCAGAACGCCTGGAGGCCGATGCCGATAGCGGCGGCGGCGTCAGCGGCCTTGGTGCAGCCCTTCTTGATGGCGATGGCGCAGCCGACGGTGTAGGCCCATTTCGCGTTCTCAAAGCAGATGGGCTGGGTCTCCTGCACAATGGTGTAGGGGTCGATGCCCTTTTCCTCGCAGATGGTCTTGCACTCATCGATGGAGGAAATGCCGTATTCTTTCAGCACGCCGAGGATTTTGGCCTCGCGTCTCTCGTATCCTTCAAAAGTAGCCATTCTTCGTGCCCTCCTTATTCCTTGCGCGGGTCGATATACTTGACGGCGTCAGCAAACCGGCCGTAAGTGCCCTTGGACTTCTCATATGCCTCGTTGGGCTCCATACCCTTCTTGATGAAGTCGGTCATTTTGCCCAGGGAAACGAACTCATAGCCGATCACCTGGTCGTCCGCGTCGAGAGCCATCCGGGTGCAGTAGCCTTCGGTCATTTCCAGGTAGCGGACGCCCTTGGCCCTGGTGCCGTACATGGTGCCGACCATCGAACGGGCGCCCTTGCCCAGGTCTTCCATGCCGGCGCCGATCACGAGGCCGCCTTCAGAGAAAGCGGACTGGGAGCGGCCGTAGACGATCTGGAGGAAGAGCTCGCGCATCGCGGTGTTGATGGCGTCGCAGACGAGGTCGGTGTTGAGGGCCTCCAGGACGGTCTTGCCGGGCAGGATCTCCGCGGCCATCGCGGCGGAGTGGGTCATACCGGAGCAGCCGATGGTTTCCACCAGGGCTTCCTCGATGATGCCGTTTTTGACGTTCAGGGACAGCTTGCAGGCGCCCTGCTGCGGCGCGCACCAGCCCACGCCATGGGTGTAGGCGGAAATGTCCTTGATTTCTTTCGCCTCAACCCATTTGCCTTCTTCCGGAATGGGGGCGGGGCCGTGGTGCGGGCCTTTGGCCACAACGCACATCTCTTCTACTTCCTTCGAGTAATTCATAGTAGTACCTCCTTGTATTGATCTGCCGGATTCCCGCGGACAGGCGGATATTCAAAAAATGTGCTGCCGCTATGGAGCAGCAGCACATGGGGCAATGCGGGTTTATCCAGCTTTCACGCAGGCAGCTTACGCAAGCTCCGCGAAGTATTTGATGGTGCGGACCATCTGGCTGGTGTAGGAGTTCTCGTTGTCGTACCAGGAGACAACCTGAACCTGATAGGTGTCGTCATTGATCTTGGTGACCATGGTCTGGGTCGCGTCAAACAGAGAGCCATAACGGATGCCGATGACGTCGGAGGAGACGATCGGGTCCTCGTTGTAGCCGAAGGACTCGGAAGCGGCGGCCTTCATCGCGGCGTTAATCGCTTCTTTGGTGACGTCCTTGCCCTTGACAACGGCAACCAGGATGGTGGTAGAGCCGGTGGGAACCGGAACGCGCTGCGCGGAGCCGATGAGCTTGCCGTTCAGCTCGGGGATAACCAGGCCGATCGCCTTGGCGGCGCCGGTGGAGTTGGGGACGATATTGGCAGCGCCGGCGCGGGCACGGCGGAGGTCGCCCTTACGGTGCGGGCCGTCGAGGATCATCTGGTCGCCGGTGTAGGCGTGAACGGTGGTCATGATGCCGCTCTCGATGGGGAACGCATCGTTCAGAGCTTTCGCCATGGGAGCCAGGCAGTTGGTGGTGCAGGAAGCGGCAGAGATGATCTGATCGTCGGGGGTCAGGGTCTTCTCGTTGACGCTGTACACGATGGTCTTGAGGTCGTTGCCGGCAGGAGCGGAGATGACGACCTTCTTGGCGCCGGCGTTGATGTGAGCCATCGCCTTATCCTTCTTGGTATAGAAGCCGGTGCACTCGAGGACAACATCGACGCCCAGCTCGCCCCACGGGCACTCGTTGGCGTCCTTGATGGCGTAGATGGTGATCTTCTTGCCGTCAACGGTGATGGAGTTCTCGTCGGAAGTGACGGTGTGGCCTTCGTAACGGCCCTGCGCGGTGTCGTATTTGAGCAGGTGGGCCAGCATCTCGGGGCTGGTCAGGTCGTTGATCGCAACGATCTCGTAGCCTTCCGCGTCAAACATCTGACGGAACGCGAGGCGGCCGATGCGGCCGAAGCCATTGATTGCAACTTTAACTGCCATAATCATAAACCTCCAAAATTTATTTCTACTCTTATTTTATACCATAAATTCCAAAATGACAAGAGCTTGATAGAAAATTAACGGAATAATTTGAGTGAATTTTTTGTGAACATTAACCCTGCTTTTTAGATGTTTTTTACAATCGTTTCCCGGCCGGGCGGGCCGAAGCCGCGGGAGGACAAAAAAAGCGGCTGCCGCCGTTGCGCGGCGGGGGCCGGATGTGCTATACTGAAAAAAAGATCGAAAGGAGGGCCTCTCATGCGGTTCAAACGCATTTATGTCGAAATCAGCAACCTGTGCAACCTGAACTGCCCCTTCTGCGTCAAGAGCAGCCGGCCGCCCCGCTCCATGAACGAGGAGGAATTCCGGCACGTCATCCGGGAAATCGCCCCTTACACCGATTACGTCTACTTTCATGTCAAAGGCGAGCCGCTCATGCACCCGCTTCTGGAGCGCTTTCTCGACATCTGTGAGGAACACGACCTCCAGGTCAACCTGACCACCAACGGCACCCTGCTCTCCCAGACCGCGCCCATGCTGCTGCGCAAAGACGCGCTGCGCCAGGTGAATTTCTCCCTGCACAGCTTCCCCTTTCACCGCGGAGCCAACGGGGTGGAACGGGAATTCTACAACCCCATCGACCTCGACGGGATGGAGCGGTACGTGGAAAATATCCTCGCCTTCTGCCGCCGGTTCGCGCGGGAGCGCAAAAAATATTCGGTGCTGCGGCTCTGGACCCTCGACGAAAAGCGGGAGGCCGACCTTGCCGCCCTTCAAATCATGGGACTGATTGAACGGGCCTATCCGGAGGCCGCCCCTCTCGAGGAAAAAATGCGCAGCCACCGCAGCCTGACGCTGGAAAAGGGAATCTTTCTGAGCTGGGAGGAGGAGTTTACCTGGCCCTCCCTCAAGCTGCCCTATGTCTCCGACACCGGCATCTGCTACGGCACCCGCACGATGGCCGCGGTGCTCTGCGACGGAACGGTCGTGCCCTGCTGCCTGGACGCAAACGGCGAAGCGCCGCTCGGCAACCTGTTTTCGGAGCCGTTTGCCCAGATCGTCGAGGGGAGCTATTTCAGGCGCGTGCGGGAAAATTTTGACAACCGTCACGTGACCCTCCCCCTCTGCCGCCACTGCACCTACCGCCTGCGATTTGACCGGGAGCGGAAAAAAGACGCCAGCGAGGGGGAACCGGAGGCTTGACAACAGGCGTCCGACGCGGTATACTTTGATAGAGAAAAGCTTTAAACCGCAAAAGGAGGCCGCATTGTGAAGATTCAGATCGTCGGGCTCGGACTGATCGGCGGGTCGCTGTGCAAGGCGATTCGCCGCCGCACCGGCCACACCGTCCTCGGAATGGACCGGGACCCCGCTGTCCTCCAAAAAGCCCTGGAGCAGGGCGCGATCCACCGCGCCGGCACGCCGGAAACCCTCGCAGAGGCGGATCTGGCCGTCATCTGCCTGTATCCGGAGGCAACCGTCCATTTTCTGCTGGAGCACCGCGAAAAATTCCGCAAGGGCGGCATCGCCTGCGACGTCTGCGGCGTCAAGGCCGCGGTGGTGGAGGCAGTTTCCGGGCCGCTCGCCGAAGCCGGGGTGCGGTTTGTCGGCTGTCACCCGATGGCCGGGCGGGAATTTTCCGGCTTTGACTACGCCAAAGAGGACCTGTTCGACGGCGCGAGCTTCATCCTCACCCCTGTCGCGGAGACAGACCCCGCCGCGGTGGAGGCGCTCTCCGCCTTTGCCCGTTCCATCGGCTTCGGACAGACCGTCACCGCCTCCCCCGAAGAGCACGACGTCGTCATCGCGGCCACCTCCCAGCTCGCCCACGTCGTCTCCAACGCCTATATCAAGTCCCCCACCCTCCG
>CALXIG010000001.1 GCA_944388305.1 uncultured Clostridia bacterium | reverse complement strand
CGATGATCTCCCGAATGCGGGGGATGTTGTTGTTCTGGCTGATGAGGAAGGAGCAGAGCGCTTCCCACGGGTCCTGCCGCAACAGGCGGATTCCTCCGCAGAACGCGCAGGCGCGGCGGAGCGTTTCGTCAGCCGAAAAAGCGGCTTTCATCGGCTCATAGTCGGTTTGCAGGTCAAAATAGTCCGACCAGATCTCTTCAAATTCGGCGGCAGAGGCGTCGAACCACAGCTCCTCTCCCCGCTGCGATGCGGTGAGGGCGCGCCCCCGGTGAATGCCGCGAAAGACGCCCGGCGCGGTTTCCTCCCAGCGGAACGCCTGCCCGCAGTTGAGGGTGTCGGACAGCGAAAAGCCGGGGAGGCGGATGGTGTATCCGTTCATGCGCGCCCTACTGCCCGAGGCAGGCGAGAATCTCCTGCGCGTTGGTGTCCGGTTTCACTCTGGACATGATTTTTTCAATCACACCGTCCTCGCTGATGAGAAAGGTCGTCCGGACGACGCCCATGCTCACCTTGCCGTACAGCTTCTTCTCCTGCCAGACGCCGTAAGCCTGAATCACCGCCAGCTCCGGATCGGAGAGCAGCGGGAAGGGCAGGGCGTATTTCTGTGCAAATTTCCGGTGGGAGGCGGTGCTGTCCCTGCTGACGCCGATCACCTGCACGCCCATGCTCTGAAACTGCCCGCAGGCCGCGGCGAACGCCTGTGCCTGCCGGGTGCAGCCGGGGGTGTTGTCCTTCGGATAAAAATACAGCACCACCTTCTTCCCCGCGAAATCTGCGAGGGAGACCGGATTTCCGTCCTGATCGGGCAGGGTGAAGGCGGGTGCTCTGGTTCCTGTTTCCAGCATGATAGAATCTCCTTTTTGACAGAAAGTCCTGTGCGGGCGGATGAACGCCCTTGCGAACGGGGAGGAATGCGCGCCGGTACGCGGCAAGCGGAGGACGGTTCTCCCGTCCCCCGCTGTTAGAAAATCTGCTTTGGCATTTGCCTGCCGAAGTGTCCGCGGATTTGGCGCACGGCTGCGCCGCTGTTACTGAATGCGTTCGGTCAGGCTGCGGATGTAGGCGATGTTGCCGCGGAGCTTTTCCTCGGTGGTCTGTTCGTTCGAGAAGTCCTCGAAGGTCAGCCAGCCGTCGTAGCCGGCCGCGCGCAGCGCCTCAACCACCTTTTCGAAATCGGTGACGCCTTCCCGGAAGGGCGCGGCGTCGGCGGCCCAGTGCTTGACGCCGTCCGTCTCATCTTTCAGATTCCATTTGGCGTTCTTGATGTGAACGTGATCGAGATACTCGCCGAGAATCTCCAGGGCAGCTTTGTAGTTTTCGTACCCCTCGTAGACGATGTTGCCGCAGTCGTAGATGACGCCGATCCAGTTGGGATCAAAATGGGAGACCAGGCGGTAGGCGGCGCTGGCCGAGGCGGTGATGGTGTTCATGTGCATTTCCAGGTTGATTTTTACGCCGTACTGTTTGGCCAGGCGCTCCAGTGTGCGGTAGTCCTGCACGGCCCTGTCAAAGAGGTCGCGGTAATTTTCCTTTCCGTCGTAGCCGTAGGGGCTGACCCGGATCCTGGGGCAGCCGAGAATGACGGCGGCTTTGAGCGCCTTCTCCACCCGTTCGGTCTCGTTGCAGCGCATGTAGGTGCCGAGCGCGCAGATCTCGACTCCCTCTTTCTCGCAGAGAGCCTTGAGCTCCGGCGCTTTCTCCAGGAGGGTGTCCTCGTCGATGGTGCACTTGTTGTTGCCCCAGTAGGAGACAGGGGCCTTGAGAACCTCGGGATCGGTGGGCAGCGGGCAGACGCGGAACTCCACGCCGTCATAGCCGCACTCCTTCAGGGTGCGGACGGCTTCCTCGGGGCTGTACTCGGGCATTCCGACCGTAAAGACTGCAAATTTCACAACAGATCACTCCATTCCGTTTTGATTGCGGGCCAAAGCCCGTTCGCCTCTTTATTATACAGGATTTCGCGGACGGATGCAAGGTTTTTCGGTTTTTTTGCGGAAAATCTGCCAGAAAGCGGAGCCGGCTGCTTTTTGCGAAGTGCGGGAAGAATTTGCGCCTTCCCCTTTGCAGGGAGGAATTTTTATGGTATACTTAAGTACAGAAAGAACTTGGTTCCCGGCGGGAATTTCCCGGGGAGCGTTTGGAGGAAGATGTTATGCGTGACAGTATCTACACCATTCCGGTGAGCGAAGTGTTCGAGCCAAAGTGCGGCTGCCCCATCTGCTCGATGGAGCGGACGCTGGAGCAGCGCTGCGTCGAGTACATCATGGGCGCGGCAATGATGGAGCCGGATGTGCGGATCGAAACCAACCGCCTCGGCTTCTGCACCCGGCATTTTGAGCAGATGCTCCACCAGAAAAACCGGCTTTCGCTCGCGCTGATCCTCGAGAGCCACCTCAAGGAGCTGCAATCCGGGGAGTTCCGGGATATCCGCGCCCGCGCGCAGGCCAGGCCCAAAAAGCGCGGCGAGATCCGGACTGTCAACCACACCTGTTTTGTCTGCGAAAAGATCGAATGGGGTCTCTCCCGGATGCTGCTCACCGTCGCCGACCAGTACGCGAAGGACGGGGAGTTCCGCCGGCTCTTTTCCGAGCAGGAGTTTCTCTGCCTGCCCCACCTGGAGGCGCTGCTCTGCGCGGCAGCCGACCACCTGCCCAAAAAGCTCTACCCCGAGTTTCAGGAGGCGGCGGTCCGGCTTGCCGCAAAACAGTTAAAGGAGGTGGGGGCGGATGTCTCCCACTTCTGCCGGATGTTCGACTACCGCAACGCGCAGCAGGGCGCGGACTGGGGAAATTCCCGCGACTCCATTGAGCGGGCGGTCCGGCTGCTCACCGGCGCGGATTTCCGGGAATAACGTCCGCATTTCCCAAAGGAGGGAAGGGATATGGCCAGGGTCATTCTGATCTGCGGGCGGATTTGCAGCGGTAAAACGCATTATTGCAGAAAGCTGAAGGAGGAAGGGCGGGCTGTCCTGCTTTCCTGCGACGAGCTGACCGCCGCGCTTTTTGACAATGCGCTGGGGGAACATCATGACAGAATGCTCAGGCGGATCAAGGACTATCTTCACCGCAAGGCTGCGGAAACAGTTCTCGCCGGCGCGGATGTCATCCTCGACTGGGGGTTCTGGAGCCGCGCCGAGCGGGAAGAGGCTTCCGCCTTTTATGCGGCGGCCGGGGTCCCGTATGAGTGGCACTATGTCGAGGTGTCGGACAGCGGCTGGCGGCAGAATATCCGCGCGCGAAATTGCGGCGGAAACGGCGGCTATGCCGCGGATGAGGGGCTGCTGGCCAAGATGAGCTCGCTTTTTGACCCGCCCGCGCCGGACGAGATCGACGTGTGGGTCAAAAACCGGCGCTGAATGTGTTTTGCACCGCGAAAGGCGCGGAACATTTTTTCGAATTTGTTTGACAGCGGAACGTCCGCCGGTATATAATGAAAAAAAGTGCGCAAACTAGTTCCGAATTTACCGCGGTAAAGGAGGGCTTTGTTTGGCAAAGGCGCAGACGGAACAGGACGAGGAGATGCAGGAGGTCCCTTACGGCGACCCCGCGCGGGGGATCCCGGCGGCCGGGTCGGTGACGACGGGCGGCCGCCATCTCATTCACTGCCTGACCATCATCGGACAGATCGAGGGGCATTATATCCTGCCCCCGCAGAACAAATCGACCAAGTACGAGCACGTCATCCCCCAGCTGGTGGCCATTGAGGAAAACCCCGACATCAGGGGGCTGCTGGTCATTCTCAACACAGTGGGCGGGGACGTCGAAGCGGGGCTCGCCATCGCCGAGCTGATCGCCGGGATGAAAACCCCGACCGTCTCCCTCGTGCTGGGCGGGGGGCATTCCATCGGCGTGCCGCTCGCGGTGTCGGCCGCCCGGTCGTTTATCGTGCCGTCGGCGACCATGACCATCCACCCGGTCCGCATGAACGGACTGGTGCTGGGGGTGCCGCAGAGCTTTTCCTACTTTGACAAGATGCAGGACCGGATCGTCCGGTTCGTGACCGAAAATTCCGGCATCAGCAGCGAGCGCTTCCGCGCCCTCATGATGGAAACCGGGGAACTGGCGATGGATGTCGGCACCTCGATCGACGGGGAGCGCGCGGTCCGCGAGGGCCTGATCGACCGGCTGGGCGGCCTCTCCGACGCCATTGAGTGCCTCTATCAGATGATTGAAGAGCGGGAGGAGGCGAAGGACGGTGCTGCTGTACACCATTCTGGGGGCGGAACAGATATTCCCGGGCGATCCCCCGCAGATTGAGCTTAAAATGGTCGCGGGCCGGCTTTGCGAGTGCGTGCGGGAGGGGGAATCGCTGCGGGTATCCCGCCTGATTTCCACCGACCCGGCGGACTTTTTGAATCCCGCCCTCGCCCCGGGGGCGGAGGCGGCGGACAGCAAACCACAATTTTCAGGACAGTAAAGGTGAGAAAATGGCAGAATCGAAAGGCAGTTCAAGAAAAAAACAGGGCGGGACAAACCGCGGCAGGAGCGCCGCGAAGCGCCCGCAGCGGTCGGTTGCCGAGCTGGCAGCCGAACAGCGGGAACACCGCAACCAGATGTGCGCGGTCATCCTCTTCGCTGTGGGGATCTTTCTGACGGCACTGGCGCTGATACCGGGCGGGTCGGGCTGGCTCGCCCTACATAACCTGCTGCGCGGCCTGTTTGGGCCGGTCAGCTATGCCGTCGGGCCGGTGGTGATCTACCTGGCGGTCATCATCACGCTGGGGCGGGAATCGCTCTCGGCGGGGAGCAAGGTCTGGCAGATGGCGCTGCTCATTGTGCTGCTGTGCGGGATTTCCCAGCTGTTTTTCGGCCTGCCGGATGAAAATTCCTTTCTGACCCGGCTTGCGAGTTTCTTTCTGGACGGGATTCAGCTGAAGAGTGGCGGACTGGCTGCCGCCCTGACCGGCTGGCCGCTGATGCGTTTCGCGGGCGGCACCCTGGGGGCGGCGATCATCCAGATTCTGCTGGTTTTTGTCTTCCTGATGCTAATTTCAGGCCGCACCCTCAAGAGCTTTTTCGCGAGCTGCGCGAAGCCCGTCCGCCAGATCGGCGAGACCTATGCCGTCCACCGCGAACGCCGGGAGGAGGAAGCGCGCGCCCGACAGCCAAGGATCGATATTCCGATGGGCGGGGAGGAGCCGGGAATGCCGGAGCACCCGGTCGTTTCGCCTGACCGGAAGTTTGACCAGGCGCTGGAAAATTTCAACCTCGACCCGAAGGAGCTGCGCCGCCGCCGGAAGGAGGCGGAAAAGCAGGGCCTCAAAATCGATCCCCTGACCGGGGAGCTCCTCGAGGAGAGCGTTCGCACGCCGTCCGCCTCCCGGCAGGAAGCGCCGCAGCCTGAGCCGGAGCGGGAACCCTTCCGGCCGGACCGGCATATCGACTCCCGCGCCCTCTGGGGCGCGCCGTCCGCCGCGCCGGAAGAATCCGATGCGCCCAGGGAGGGACAGAGCCGCGCGGTCGGAGATTTCTTCCCTGAAGCGGAGGAAAAAGCGGCCGAAAAGCCGGTGTTTTCCCTGTCAGGCGAACCGGCTTTACAGCAGGAAAACCCCGCCGGAACGCCCGCCCGGCCGGTCAAGCCGGTAAACCCCGATTCCCTCTGGAGCGCGCCGCTTTCACCTTCTCAGATGCGGGCGCTGAGTGGGGAGGAGCAGTCCGCGCAGGACGGACTCCCCTTTGACCCGGACGATGAAGCGGAGGATTCCCATGTCGATACAGCGGCCTTTGACGAGCTGAAAGCATCGGTGCTGGCCGGCGCTGCCCAGAGCGACGACGCTTTCGGCGCACGCACGCCCACCCTCGGGGAGGCCGCCGGGGAGGACGGCGGCTGCCGCCCGGCCGGGGAGGACCGCCGCCTTGACGAGGCGATTCGGGCGGTGGAGGAGACGCCGCAGCCCGCGCCGACGTCCGGCGGACAGAATCTCACGCAGAAGGCGGAGCCGGAGGAGATCTACCAGATTCCGCCCGTCACCCTGCTGAAAATGCCGAAGCGCGACGGAAACACCGACGTCAGCGAGGAATTGCAGGCCAACGCAGCCAAGCTGGTGGACACCCTCAAGAGCTTCGGCGTCCAGACAAAGGTCATCGCCTACAGTCGGGGGCCGACCGTCACCCGGTACGAGCTCCAGCCGCTGGCCGGCGTGAAAATCTCCAAAATCACCGGCCTCGCCGATGACATCGCCCTGAATCTCGCGACGGCGGGCGTCCGCATCGAGGCCCCCATTCCGAACAAACCGGCGGTCGGCATCGAGGTGCCCAACCGGAAGACCGACTCGGTCAGCATCCGGGAGATTATCGACTCGGAGGAGTTCCGCAATGCGAAGGGCGAGCTGCCCATTGCCCTCGGCAAGGATATCGCGGGCAATGTCGCCATCGGCGACGTCGCCTCCATGCCCCACCTGCTGGTGGCCGGCACCACCGGCTCCGGCAAG